>JAFAIO010000343.1 GCA_019236675.1 Verrucomicrobiota bacterium | reverse complement strand
CCCACCCAATCAACTACATCATAGTAGAAATCCATGCCGCGCTCTTTGATCGTTGGGTTCTTGCCGGTAACCAGCCATTTCGCCAGATAAATGACCGGGTAGAGGAACGAAATCAGCAAACGTCTGCCGAATGACGGACTTCGATTGAAAAGATATTTCAATAGTTTCCACAGGGGGCTCGACCAATGGGTCTGGTAGATGGCTAACACGAGAAATCCGGGTTTTGAAACTAGAGCCGCAGAATTTCGGATAGCTGAAAGCATTGCTCCTGAATGGTGCAGAACTCCCCAGGAGTAAACGATGTCGAATTTTCCATCTTTGGAGAAGCGATGGGATTGTATTTCTTTGATCGACTTCGGCTCAAGGATCGAGCCTTGCAAGCAGGCGATATGCTCGTCAGTGATACTCGGAAAGAAGGTCTTTCGATTCATGTCCAAGACTTGCAGACAGCGCGGATTTATATCGATTCCGAGACACCGAGCCCCGGCTGAGGCTGCGGATAACAAGCTCAGGCCTTGGCCAAATCCTATATCAAGAAAAGAACGAGTCTCGAGTGGAATGCCTTCAAGTAAATTCCGGAAATCTGCCTGCGCCTGCCGCACCTTTTCTGGGTCCAGAGCGTTCTTGGAGAAATCGTCCCAATTTCTTCCGAAGTCGAATTGAATGAAGGGCCGGTGGGTCGGAGTCATGCGAACGGGGTTGGGGATCATTTGCCTGGCGCCAAGTAAACGTCGTTGCGACAGAAAGTGCCGGCATAGTGGTAGTGTTGCTCAATGTAGGCTAAAGTCGGAGCGGCCCAAGTGCTGAATCGCGAGTCGTCCACCACATTCATTGGATCGTCGTCGACCAGAATCGCCGCCGGCTTATATTTCTCGATGTCGGCTATGGCTTTCGTATCGAAGTTTGGTGGGCGATTCACATTATCGAGATAAAGGTTGTAAAGATAGGAGCGACGGCCGGTCATAAAGTTAACGGTGGGCGCGTAGGGGAAACAGGTTACGTAGTCGTCCGGAGAGGAGTGAGCTTTTATCAGTTCGTAAAGTTGGCGGGTCTCTTTCGCCTCAGCTGAAGGTAAGAGCGCGCTCACTCCGTTGTCGCCTGTGAACCAAACTTCATCTCGCTGCTTTCGAGCGATTGATCCCATCCAGGGTTTGGAAAGCCCGTAGTCGCAGTAAAGATAAACGCTCATCAGAGTTAGGGCGATCCAAGCGACGAATAGGGAACGCAACCAGCGGTTGGCTGAACTAAAGTGATCCAAGACGACACCGCAGCTGCAAGCCAGGGCGATGAGAAATACGCACATCATCTCGCTGATATGCTGGGGATCCGGACGAAAGAAAAAATACTGGGGAAAGAGGGTAAAGGCCGACGCCAGGGAGATACCGAGTATCAAAGCCTCGGTCCCTGCCGGTCTTGATGTTGTTGTTTGCGTCCGCCTAGCGCTCTGGGCGAGACAAGTACAGGCGAAAACCAGGGTTGCGCCTCCCATGATCAACCCTGCTACCAAAGGGTAGTAGGTTAAGAAAACGAGAATTCGGGTTTTTCCCCAACGGCTGGTAAACATCTCCGTCCAGCGCGGCAAGGGCCGATTGGTTCGCTCGGCGTTTTCGCTGGTAGGCAGCGACACAGAAACAAGCTGGATAAGTGACCTGCTCGATGGCGCGGTCTCAGTCGTCCTGGGGTTTGTTTTTTCCGCGGCGGCCGGAAGAAGATGGCCTAATCGATCCCCCAAGTAGATTAGCTCCTCGGTATACTGTCCCAAAAACTCGTTACCGAATCCCCGGGCTTGAGCATAGGCTCCGATCGGTAGATGCAGAGCAGCAAATGAAGTCGGCAAAAAGAGCACGCCGACTAACATGGCTTTAAAGCGTTCTGGCCAAAGGTCAGGCCCCAAAAATGCGAACCCGATCGCGCTGCCTAAGTAGACAACACTAAAAAAGAGACCTAGATCGATCCGAACAAGGAAGGTGATCGAAACTAAAAGTGATGCGGCCAGAATCCAAACGACGCGTGTGCTTCGCTTATTATGCGGTAGGGCGAACGCCTCCAGGATGACCATCAGATCAACGACGCCAAAGAACGGAAGATAGTTCCGAAACTGAATACCGGGAATCAAGACCACAACCACTCCTGTCGCCAAACTGAGTAGTGGCCTGCGCGTGGCGCGGAGGACCGTCCGATAGGCGGCGAGCCCCAGTCCAACGCTCAGCGCGAAAAAGAATAATCGTACGACGGCAAAGTTAGGCCCAAAAATCTGGAACAGCCAAACGATCGGATAAAACCAGAGCAAGTTGTAGCCGAGGAATGTGTCCACGTACGGTTTTGCTCCGAAGCGAATTCGATCTGCAATGACCGCGATGGTGCCACCTTCTCCACCCAAGTCTAACCCGGAGAAAGCGTAGGAGGAGTAATACCCAATCGAAAAAACAAAGAGGGCGAGCGGAAACCAAGGAGCAAGACGAGCCAGGAATGTTCGACCGAGTGAAACGGCCCTATTGATTTGAGCCATGTTACAGCAATATCATTGAGGCTAAACTTGGCTACGAATGAAGTTCTCGTGGGATTGTTCGCAGATTTTGATGGTTTTGCAGGATCGTTTCAGCTGCCAAGACTCCGGCGAAATGGGTGAGAGGATATATCAATGATCGTCTGCCAATAATCGACCCAGGGCTAATGACCGCGTTGCAACCAATCTCGGCTTTGTCACCCACGATGGCGCCAAATTTTCTTAGCCCGGTCGGGATTTTGCTTTGGCCGTATCTGACCGAAACTTCTTCTCGATCTAGACGCACATTCGAAAGTATGACCCCTGCCGCTAAGTGCGCTTTGTAACCCAGGATGGAATCGCCGACATAGCTGAAATGCGGAATTTGGACTTCATCAAGAATGATGCAATTTTTGAATTCGCACGAATTGCCGAGCACGACTCCGTTGCCAACGATCACATTTTCGCGGATGTAACAGCCCGATCGGATCTCGCAATTGTTTCCTATCCAGGCTGGGCCGATGATGGTGGCTCCGTTCTGGACCCAGGTTCCCGGACCGATGGCGACCCGGTCGCTGATAAAAGGAGTGCCAATGGTCGTGCCTTTCATTGCCGGCTGCAGGAAACGCTCTAAATAGTTGCGGATCAGCTTCAATGCTTCCCAGACCGGCGCCGAATCTTGAAATAATGAGGCGTGTTCGGTTTTTGATAGGTCCAGGAAATCAGCCGCAGAAAAAGTCATTCGAGCAGCATAACCCGTATGGCTGATAAATGCGACGGTAGGGATCCTCGGTAGGGACGGGCTCCGGCTCCTGTGCGAACACATGTGTCCCATAAGTCCATCCGTAGCACGTCTGAAAGTCTTGTTCCCGTTCGCAGCGCCGTGAACGGACAGCGCAAGCCCTGATTTTCGAAAATGGCAGATCAGCTCCATAGGAGCGAAATCTTTATAGCTACGGGCAACCCACACGCGGTCAGCTCTGTTAGGAGCGCCATCTAAGGCGATTCCGCTATAGCTAACCTGGGTTTTGCCTAGATTTCGCTCCTACGGAGCTAACCGCGTTTATTGGGTCGCGAGCTATAAAGATCAGGCTCCTACGGAGCCATCCTCAATCGCTGCTGGCCGGCAAGTTCCCGAATACAACACGGGCGAGCAGGAGCTCGTCCTTACCGTTCAAGAATGCGGCAGGAGCTCATTCCTACCGAGCTGCTTTCGTCGCCTTTTGGCCGTCTTTGGTATCCTTCACGGTCCAGCCTAGGCCGGAGATCTTCTTTCGCAGAGCATCGCTTAGCTGCCAGTCTTTAGCCGTTCTGGCTGCGGCTCTTTGTTTTAGTAATTCCTCGACTGCCGCTGGAATCACTTCTTCCTCCGACTGGATCTGGAGCACCTGGTTAACGTTTTCCCACCAATCCAAGAGAGCGGCGGCTTGCGCCGGTTGGAGCTCGTTGGCATCCATCAACTGATTCGTCGTTCTGATTTGTTTGAACACCTCAGCTAACGCTGCGGAGATGTTCAGATCGTCGTCTAGAGCAGCAAAAAAGGAATCCGAGGTCGCGGGTGCGTACTCCTTGTCTGGAGGCCTGTCAGCCGCGAGGTCGCGTAACCGCTGAAGCCACTCATCTAGTCGCAACAGGGACTGGCGCGCCTCAACCATACCATCAAAGGTGAAGTTCAGTTGAAGCCGGTAATTGACGCGGAGCAAGGCGTAGCGGATTTCGCGACCGGTGAAACCACGAGCGATGAGATCGCGGATCGTGTAAAAGTTGCCGAGCGATTTCGACATCTTCTGGCCTTCTACCAACAAGTGAGCGCTATGCAGCCAGTAGCGGACGAACTTTTTGCCGGTGCAGCTCTCCGACTGAGCGATCTCCGCTTCATGATGAGGAAACAGATTATCGACTCCGCCGCAATGGATATCGATTTGAGGGCCAAGGATGCGAGTGGCCATGGCGCTGCACTCGATGTGCCAGCCGGGACGGCCACGACCCCAGGGACTATCCCAACCAACCGGCCCATCGGCCGCATCCCAAGCTTTCCACAGCGCGAAGTCCCCCAAGCTTTCCTTTTCGTATTCGTCGCTTTGTATCCGGCCGGAAGGACGCAGTTCGTCCAGATCAAGATGGGCAAGATGCCCATAGTCAGGGAACCGGTTGATGCGAAAATAGACGGATCCGTCTTCCGCTTGGTAAGCAATCTCTTCCCTTACGAGGAAATCGATCATCGCGATCATTTCGGCGATGTTTTCAGGGTCGGTGGCAGCGGGATAGACGTTAGCGTCTTTGATTCGCAAGGCACGCATGTCCTCGAAGAACGAGGTCGCGAATTTTTCGGTGAACTCTGCCAACGGTATGTTGGCGGCGCGGCTGTTGCGGATCGTTTTATCGTCAACATCGGTGATATTCATCACGCGATTAACCGTGTAGCCCCTGGCTTCGAGATGCCGCTGCAGCAAGTCTTCGAAGATATAAGTGCGGAAGTTGCCGATATGGGCAAACGAATAAACCGTCGGCCCGCACGTATACATCTTAACCACTTTTCCTGCAGGATCGAGCGGTTGGAACGGTTCCAGTGCTCGCGAAAGGCTATTAAGAAACCGAATCATGTGAAGGACTTAAAATTTCACCACAGAGACACAGAGGACACAAAGGATAAAAGATCCACAGATTGCGCAGATTACACAGATTTCGTCCAAGGGCTTGAATATTGTCGGTAAGCTAAACACGGAAAAAATCTCACGCGAAGTCGCAAAGGCGCCAAGCTAAAGACAGGCGGTTGGTTGTGGGCTGCGGCTTCTTTCGCCTGACCGTCCGATCAGACCAAAAGTAAATCTGCGTCACCTGCTGATCATCCCTCTGTGCACTCTGTGTCTCTGTAGTGAAATTTCCGTTCAAACCACAACGCGTGGCGTGTCTGCCGGGAAACGCGGTTCCAGCTTTTCCAGGGTTGCGATGGCCATGGCGGCGATTCCTTCGCCGCGTCCGATAAAGCCTAACCCTTCGTTAGTGGTTGCCTTGATTCCAATGCGGTCGGGCGGGATGTTCAGAGTTTGAGAGAGGCGTTCGCGCATGGCGGATATGTGCGGGCCGATCTTGGGCTCTTCAGCAATGAGCGAAGAATCGATGTTGACGATAGCAAAGCTCTTTCCGGTCAAAATTGCTTGCACCCGGCGCAATATTTCCTGGCTATCTATTCCCTTTATCGACTCATCCGAATTAGGAAAATGATGGCCGATATCTCTATCCCCGGCAGCACCGAGGAGCGCGTCGGCGATGGCGTGCGTTAAGACATCGGCATCGGAATGTCCCTCCAAACCGAGCGTATGAGGAATGTCGACACCGCCTAAAACTAGCTTTCGGCCTTTTACCAATCGGTGAATATCGTAACCAATACCACTGCGGACCATAATTAGGTTGTCTTCGGAATAGAGCTTTCGAGGTCGTTAACATCAATGTTTCCGTTCCAGGCAATCACCGCAATTTTCTTTTCATCAAGTGGACTCGTTTTGACGGTGACCTGACCGCCAGCAGATTCAACCAGCAACCAGCCGGCCGCAATATCCCAAAGGTTGACGCTTTGTTCTATGTAAGCGTCGAAGCGTCCGCTGGCTACGTAAGCGAGATCCAAGGCGGCGCTTCCCATCATCCGGCATTTGCGCGCTTTACTTACTAGGACGCTGAAGCTCTTTAGGCCGAGTTCGATGGCGGCAGGGGTTTTTGAGAAGCCGACCGAGATGATCGATTCACTAACGGAGGTCCGTTTGCTGACTTGAATTAAATCGTCATTTAAATAAGCGGGTTCACCGCGAGTCGCTCGCCAAAGTTCGTTCTTGATGGGATCATAGATGACTCCGACCTCGATCTGCTGCCCCCGGCGAAATGCGATCGAGACTGAGAAATGGGGAATACCGTAAAAGAAGTTCACGGTTCCATCGATGGGATCGACAATCCAAGCTCCGTCCGCGTTGGCTGTCTCTGCCGACCCTTCTTCGCCCAGGACGCTGGTATTGGGGAATTCGCGTAACAACAACTCGGTGATCACTTCTTGGGCCCGCACATCGAGCTCCAACTTCAAATCGTGCGCTTCGGCAGCATTGACCTGAAGCGGTTGCATGAAGTTTTCTCGGATCAAAGATCCGGCGGCCTGAGCTGCATTGATAGCAGCGCGGAGATAGGTGTTCATCGTGTGTGATAAGAAGTTCGATACTCTGATGCGAAGATGAAGGAATTGCATGTATTTCCTCAGCAGGCATCGTCAGCCTGAATCGTTACCGATTCACGATAGGTTGATTCCCAAGCTCATGGCTTGTAGATCAAGTGTTAGAGCCAATCGGCGAACGACGTCTTGCTTGAGGAATGATGTCGGACTGAGGAAATTGCCTCCTTTCTTCTCGTCATTTGCTCAAATTCAGCTCGCAAAAATCCGCTGGATCTATCAATTTCTGATTGACGGTTGCTCGATTGTTCGTTAGTCAAGCGAGTTGTGAATTTCTTATCCTCCGCAACTGCGGAATGAAAGGGGGGATAACTCATGCCAGCAAAGAAAGCTCCGGCAAAGAAAGCGGCTCCTAAGAAGGCTCCAGCGAAGAAGGTCGCAAAGAAGGCGCCT
>JAFAIO010000292.1 GCA_019236675.1 Verrucomicrobiota bacterium | reverse complement strand
GACCGGAGATGTTGGAGCTTGTGGACCAACTGAGAAAACAGGTTGCGGTCGCCGCGTTTACTAACACGATGGCACTGCATTGGGACTTGTTAATGGATCCAAAGCGCTACCGTTTTCCACACCTGTTCCAGACAATTTTTGCTTCTCATCTGCTCGGAGACGCAAAGCCCAGGATCGAATCCTTTAAGAAGGTATTGAAGGCTATCGGTGTGCACCCAGAAGAGGTGGTTTTTATTGATGACTCCGAGCTGAACGTTTCAGGTGCGTCTCAACTCGGTATTAAAGGAATAGTCTTCAAGAGTGTAGATTCGCTGCGCGCGGAATTGCGAAAATACGTGGATCTCTAAATGGATTACGCTTAGATCAAGCCATCCCCGTCTTTGCGCCCTTGCGTGAGATTCTCAGGGCCGTTCCCGGCGTTCACGCGCGATCCCGGCGTTTCCCCTGTTTCCCGAGTTTCCACGTTCCCCTTCCTCGATCAGCTTCCAAAAGCCAGTGCTTTGTTCTAACTGTTCGTCCTCTGCCAAGGGTAGCTTCGACCGGAACAGGAAATCGCCGATTGTATTCTTGTGCAGGACCCGATGAACCAGGATCCCTTCCGCGGTTCGAGCGAAATAGATCCGATAGTCGCTGGCACGATATCGGTAGAGCTTTTTGCCTTCCCGTTCAATGACGCCGAAGGCTTTTGAATCCAGATGATCGAGGTTTTCCGGCAGAAACTGAAACTCAGCCAGTAACTCCAGCTGCAGCTTTTTCGGAATCTTAGCCATCTCCGCCGCACTGATCTCGTTAAAAACAATCTGGTACATGCCGCCAGGGGAAGGTAGCACAGGTCGGCAACCCTGCATGCCCGACGTCAGCAGTCTGAACACAGCTTGCGCCGTTAAGTTGCCTCTCATTGCAGTAAAACAATTTTATAATCTGTTAGATAGCTAGCGTCGGCGGACTACTTGCTGGCGGCGGCTAAACGTTCCCCGGCCTTTCTTCTCTGGTTCCCGTACCAAATCGACCAGCCCAGTAAGCCGAAATAAAAGCTGTAACTGATTATCGGCGAAACTACGAGGAACGGCCCAATCGGCATGGTAAAAGCCAAAATGATCTTTAGCGTTGCTTCGAGCAGGAGGCCGACACCCCAAACGGTGGTCATTAGGTAAAAACTGAAACGGAAACCAGGAATCGACCAGCGAGAGGAAAACACCTCATCGCTCATCCAGTTTTTGGCGACGGTCGATTTGGCGAGGTAGAATACCAAAGGTTTGGGGCAGAGTAAGGACCCCAGGAAAATCAAACCGAAGATTCCGGTAATAAATGATTCACGAACCAAGAGTAAGCGCGGGCTGCCACCCAGGAGAGTGGCGACCAGCGATAAGGCGATCCCGGCAATTACTAGAAGGCTGAGGACATCGAGTTTTCGGCTCCAGATCAGTTGTCCGGTGCTCCAAAGAATGGGCGGTGCTGACGACAGCATGAGTGCAGCGGTTTCGGACATGTGGCCCGCGGCCAATTGATAGACCAGGAACGGCCCACCCAGGTTTACTAAAAAATCCGATATGAGGAAGAATTTGCCCCTCTTTCTTGAATTTTCTTATTTGCCATTTGCCATCTGTCATTTCTCTTTTCCACATGCGTCTCTCCCTCCTGCTTAGCCTGTTCCTGGCAATACCTGCTTTCGCTCAATTGAAATGGGATACGATGGAGCAAACCCTGAAAGCGAAACCGGGTGACCGCGAGATTGTGGCCACTTATCGGTTCACAAACACAGGAACGACTCCGATTACCATCGACAATGTCCATACTTCTTGCGGATGCACGACGGCGGCCTTGTCGAAGAATGACTATGCGCCGGGCGAATCCGGACAAATCGTGGCGCGGATGGACATCGGTAGTAGAACCGGACATCAAGAAAAGTCGATCCTTGTCACCACAAAACAGAATCCGAAAACCCCCACGGTGTTGCGGCTTTTGGCGGATATTCCCGAGGCGATCGTGATGAGGCCGACGTTCGTCATGTGGGGGGTTGGAGAAAGTCCCAAATCGAAGACTATCGATATCAAAGTTACCGACGGATTCCCGGTTAAATTACTAAAGGTCGATTCTGATAATCCGGATATCCAAGTGGAAGTGAGTGAGATTCATCCGGGCGTGGAAATAGAAGTCAAGGTAACCCCAAAAGACACCTCACGCCCTGAGATGGCCACTTTGCTGGTTAGAACCGACTATCCGTCTGACAACCCGCAAACCTACTACGCTTACGCTAAGGTCAAATGACGGCCCTAAGGCAAGCTGGGTTGATCTTGCTGATTGCGCTAGGGTTAGCTGGTGTAACGGCTGCGGTTCATCCAAAGCGACCCTCGTTCTTGGCGCCCCCGCGAGATCCGAACGAGGTCACTCTGGCTGAGACGAAACAATGGGCAGAGAAGGTTTTATGGGTGGATGCGCGTTCTGCATCGGAGTTTGCCTCTGGGCATGTTCCGGATGCGGTCTGTTTAAACTTCGAAAATTGGTCCGAAGAGTTCCCAAAGTTTCTCGACCTTTATACCCCTGGCCAACGAGTCGTCGTTTACTGTAGTGCAACATCGTGTCAATTGAGTCGCGAGATTGCTGCTAAACTAAAGGCTAGCGGAGTTGATGGTGCTTACTTTCTGGAGGGGGGCTGGGAAGCTTGGAAGCAGCAGAACCGCCAATGAGCGCGGTAACCCAGCCCGTTAGCAGCCGGCCGATTTTGCGGGCCACTCGCTGCGTACTGCGAGTTTTGATAGCAGCTCTCTTCTTATTCGCTGCCGTGACCAAGTTGTTTGACCCAAGCTCGTTCGCTCAGCAAATCGCGAACTATCAGCTGACGCCGTGGCCGGCGACCGCTGCATTATCAGTTTTTCTTCCTGCGTTGGAGCTGTGTGTGGGAATTTGTCTGCTCCTCGGACGATGGGAGAGCGGAGCGCTGGTCTGGGTAGCGATTTTACTCGCAATATTTTCCGGCGCTTTGCTCAGCGCCATTGTCCGCGGCTTGAGCATTGATTGCGGCTGTTTCGGCCGCTCGGTGGAAAACACCGGGACGCTCTGGCCCCTTATCCGGAACTTGGCGTTGCTGGCTGTCACCGGGTTCCTTTGGTTTTCGCGCAAAAATAAATAGGGGCCAGCGAAGAAGGACTCGAAAAGATCGATGGTCTTTCAGGTCGGGCGTCGGAGGGGAGCCACATTAGCGATCTCCGGGCTCCAGGCAACGATCCCGGTCTATTGCGAGGTCTAACCCAAAACCGTATCCGGCCGTGGCTCCCATACGCGTGGGACAACCCAAGACCTTTCCAAGCTAAGGCGCTCAACGTGCGGGGTACCCAAGGGCGTCGCGTTCAGCCGAACGTGCGAGCCACAAGCGATTCCAGGATGTCTGGATACGTGCGAGCCAACAACGCGGAATGCGACGCCCCTCCGAACCCCGGCTGGATTCTACTGCTCCTCCCCGCAGATTTAACCTTTTCCAACCGGAGCAGCCGGTTTTTATTTGTCATCGGTCATTTGCCATTTGTCATTCTTGCGCATGAATCCTTCCTATCGCTGTTGGGCTGAAATCGACGTTGGCGCTTTTGCGTCCAATCTCGCGCAGCTAAAGCAACGAGTTTCCTCCGGGGTGCAGTTTGCTGCAGTGATCAAGGCTGACGCCTACGGTCATGGTTTGACGGCGGTAGCCCTTGCTCTGAAGGATCAAGTCGACCTCTTGGCGGTGGCTAACGCAGCTGAAGCCGAAGACATCAGGCAGGCTGGCGTAGAGACCCCCATCATGATCCTCGGTCCGGCTATTTCAGAGGAACTACCCATCATTGTCCGGGAGCGGTTTATCCCAACCCTTTCGACCGCCGACGAGGGACGTCGCTTCGCGGAGTTAGTGACCGGTCCAGCATTGGATGTTCATTTTGTATTGGATACCGGCATGGGCCGGATTGGGCTTTGGAACGGAGAAGCCGTTGAAGAATTTCGCAGACTGACTCAGCTACCTCAGATACGGGTTACGGCCCTTTCCTCTCATCTCCCGGTTGCTGACGAGGATCGTGATTATACTTCCGATCAACTCAACCGGTTTCGTCGTGAGGCCGAACAGCTTTCCGGGACCCTGCCCGCAACTATCCTGAATAGTGCCGGCGTCTTGCGTTTTGGTCACACGGCCAGGGTGGGAGATGTCGTGAGGACCGGGCTGGCGCTGTACGGGATTTCCCCACTTCCGGAATTTCAATCAGTCTTTCGTCCGGTCCTGTCATTCAAGACGAGGGTAGTGCTCGTGCGGATTTTGCGAGCTGGCAGGACCGTCAGTTATGGGCGGACTTTTACGACGAGTCGTGAAACCAAGGTAGCCACAATTGGAGCCGGCTACGGCGACGGCTATCTGCGGCACTTATCGAATGTCGGTGCTGATGTGCTAATCCAGGGGCGGCGTTGCCCGGTTCTCGGCAGAATTACCATGGATCAAACATTGGTCGATGTGTCCGGGTCGCCGGACGTGAGTGCCGGCGACGAAGTTATGCTCATCGGCCGACAAGGCACCGAAGAGATCCTAGCCTCTGAGCTAGCGCAAAAGGCCGGAACCATCGCTTGGGAGATTTTTACCGGAATCACCAAGCGCGTGGTGAGAGTTTACCGTTGAACGTTTGGCGTTCGGCGTTTGGCGTCGCTCCCCAATGAGTCCCATGAGTCCCCCGGAGACCTGTCTCGCCGTAGTCCCGCGGCCGCGGGAGAAGGCGGATCCCATCCGTGGCATCCCCTTACGTCAATTGCCGTGAAAACGTCCGCCGCACTGTAAACGCCCTATTATTCCCCGAAAATGTGGTTGACGCCCGCGGCTAATGAGATTGATTCTCAACTACAGACCATGAACGGCGAACTCACCGCCCCCTATGTCCGCAACGAACGCCAAGATAAATCTGCGTTCCGGTTGCCGATCTGGTTCCTCATTACCGCCGGGTTGGTCGTCGCGTCGGTATTGGTCTGGCAGGGAATCACCGCCCACGGCGCTCCGGACCCAACCGTTCCGAACACCAATCGTATTTCGGGAATCTTTGACATCGCGGTCCTGGTCTTTCGGGAAGGATTGGAATGTATCCTGGTTCTTTCCGCGATCATGGCAAATATGGTTGGCGAGCGGGAGTCGCACCGCAAGCCGGTGGCCACCGGGGCGGGTGTCGGCTTCCTCGTTACCATTGTGACATGGTTTGTCGCAGTCGGCATCATTAACGACCTTAACCAAAGCATCCCCGCACTCGATCTACAGGCCGCTACGGGCTTGCTGGCCGTCATTGTGCTCCTCGTGGTGATGAATTGGTTTTTCCACAAGGTCTACTGGGGAGGGTGGATCTGTTTACACAACCGCCGGAAACGTGATTTGCAGGCCGGCGCTAAGAACGCTCAAATCACGAGGCGCAGCCTGCTCTGGGGCCTTGGACTTCTCGGGTTTTCCTCCTTGTATCGGGAAGGATTTGAGGTCGTCCTCTTCTTGCAAAGCTATTACCTGAAGATGGGATGGAAACCAGTCCTCTTCGGAGCTGTGCTTGGCTTAATCTTTTCGGGATTAGTCGGGGTATTGACTTTTGTCGCCCATCGCCGGCTTCCATACCGGAAGATGCTCGTGTTGACTGGGATTCTGCTCGGCGCGGTGCTGCTGGTGATGGTGGGAGAACAAGCACAAGAAATGCAGCTTGCGCATTGGATCCCTACCACAAAGATCGACTGGCTCAGCGGGATTCCGGATTGGGCCGGAGTCTGGTTCTCGATTTTTCCGACGGTTGAGACCCTGGTAGCTCAGCTTTTCGCGGCCCTCCTTGTGGTTGGTTCATACTTCCTTGCTCGCCGGAGCGGCGAAGAGCCGGCTCCGGCAGGAGCTGCCGCACCGTAGAAGGTCTCCTGGTCCTCCAGAGGCCTTGCGGCAAAACACCCAGCGCTGATCGAGCGTAATTCACTGCTTTGCGCTTCACCAATTAAGGAGCAGGCGGGGCAATCACACTGGCGACATTCGAAGGCCCGGATTGACCTCCGTTGCTTTGGGCTCGTACCCTATAATAGTAACGTGTTCCCGGATTGAGAAATCCATCAGTGCCTGTGTTTTGATTTGGCGGGTAGGTGGCCAATGCCTGAAAATTCACGCCATCGGTTGACCGCTCGATCAGGTTCCCTTCAAAACAGGAACCAGCATTGTTTTGCCATGCCAAATCGACAGCACTGCCGAGCTCAAGGTTTCGATTGTGATCTGGCTTGGCAGTCATGTGGCTGGGGGCAGCCGGGACAGACTGCGGAGCACCCGTCACGCTTGCGGAGTTCGGGCTCTCACCGGCCGAGTTCAGAGCGCTGACTACATAATAATACAGCGAACAATTCGTAACTGTTTTGTCGGTGTAGGTTGTCGTGTCGACGTTCGCAATGGTTGTAAACGGACCCGAGCTCGAAAGTGATCGTTTCACGTTGTAGCTAGTAGCGCCGATGCTCCCTTCCCAGCTCAATACCACGACGGAATCTCCGGAGCTTGTCGACAAATCAATCGGCACGGCCGGCACTGTCGGTTGATTTGTCGGAGTGAGCAGGAACGCGCGCTCAGTGCCGTTGTATGTCCCGGTGCCGACAATTTCACCGGCATCGTTTACCCCGGTCGCCGTCAGCAGAACCCATGGACCTGAGTTGCCGGGTATTAACCG
>JAFAIO010000192.1 GCA_019236675.1 Verrucomicrobiota bacterium | reverse complement strand
CACTTCTGCATTAGCGGCAATCCGTCTCATCTGGCCCGGAATTCTAGCCGCAATAGAGCTACACGCATCCAGAATCGTGGAACGCTGCCTTGCTAGCGGCCGCAGCCCGTGGAGCGCTGCCTCGCTTGCGAGGCCGATGCGGTCGGAACCCAAAGGCCTCCAGACATTCGCGTGGCTGCATGCCCGCGATGTTGCAGAACCCGGACCGCGAACTTCCCAGCACGCGTCGCTTCGGTACAAAACATTGGCTGAACCATTATACATAACATTGGCTTAAGATGTATTGCATTATAAAAAACAACATTTATTGTATTAGTTGTTAACCTTGAGTCACGTAAACATCCGTCCCGGCAGGTGACTGTTTCGGTCGGTAACCTGAGCGTTATTCTGCACATCACCGTATGCGCTTTTCAGCGTCGTCGTATTCTCGCCAGCAATGAAATCCACAATTTGATCGTCGATGCTTGGATTCATGCTCCAGAATGGACCGTCGGACGCTATGTGGTTATGCCGGATCACGTCCATCTTTTCGCGGCTGAAAATGAACTTGAAGGGTACCCTTTGGGTCAGTGGGTCGGGAAATGGAAAGCGCACGTGTCACGCCTATGGCCATTTGAGAAAGATCAACCGATTTGGCAAAGAAGCTTCTGGGACCACCAACTAAGAAACGGCGATAGCTACGATGTTAAATGGTTGTACGTCCGAAACAATCCGGTACGTCATGGTCTCGTTTCTCGTTCCGACGATTGGCCATTCCAAGGAAGTCTTAACGATCTTTGGTGGCATGATGTGTAGGCGGAAAAAGGGGTGGCGACCCCTATCGGCCTCGCAAGCGAGGCAGCGCTCCACGGGTTCCGACCGAGGCGGCTCCGGCGTGTCGGCTTGGCTTAACTTAGAATGTTACATTTGCCGCGACTCCCTGTAACTTGTTCGGCGGCATGAACCTTTACTGGGTCTATGACCTCCCCACGTGGCTCTTTGCGGTTATAACCATCCTGGTCACGGTCTCGATCGGGTTAATTGGTCTGTTTAGCACCCGGAGCTGGGTCCGAGGCATTCACATCCACGAACAGTCTCACAACGAGGTGGTCGGTTACTATCTGAGTGCGGTCTGCGTTTTCTATGGGATTACCCTAGGCCTGCTGGCAGTTGCGACTTGGCAAAACTATGCAGATGTGGAAACCAGGACAGGAGAAGAAGGTGCGGCCCTCGGGGTCCTTTACCGGGATGTGAGTGGGTTGCCGGAACCACATCGAACCGCGCTGCAAAACGATCTGCGTGGGTATACCCGGCAGGTAGTGGACGTGGCCTGGCCACTACAAAAGAAGGGCATCGTACCCGAAAGCGAAGGCAAACTCCTGAACGAATTTGAAAAGCATCTGATGGCGTTCGAACCGCAGACCGAAGGACAGAAAGCATTGTACGGCAGGGCTTATACCGGCTTCAATCGATTGGCGGATCTTAGGGGTAGACGATTACAAAGCGTGCACGGGGGCTTAGCGCCACCCCTATGGGTCGTGATATTTGCCGGTGCTTTTCTGAGTATCGCTTTGACCTGGTTTTTCGATATGAAAAGCCAGAGCATGCATTTCTGGATGACCGTGATGCTGGCTGCGCTTTTAGGCTTGCTGATTTTCTTAGTAGGCGCTCTCGATAATCCGTTCCGTGGCGAGATCAGCGTCGGACCCGGGGCCTTCGAATTGGTCTATCAACGGCGGATGCTGCCCGAGCCAACCCCGTCGCCGCAGGCTACGCCATGATAGAAAGACAAGGACCGCGAATGCACACGAATGGATGCGAAGGCAATATCCGCAGATTCGGGTTTGAGGCGGGTCGCACGCTGGGGCTAGTGGCTCGTGAGTAGGGAGTGAGGTTGACTCATTTCAGTTTTGGCCCCAGTCGGGCTGCGCTTTAATATGAGCGCCCGGAGAGCGTCTCACTCTCTGGCGTCAAGCTGTAAATGCGATTTCTTAGCTGTCTAGCGCGATCCGACGCTGGGCCGAATCTGCGTAATCCGCCTCCGCAAGGCCTACGGCGCGACAGGTTCTGTGTAATCTGCGGATATTAAATCTCTTTGAACCGCGTTCTGGCTCCCAGAGATTCCCACCTACATTTCGCGTCTGTTCGTGGCTCGTTCTTTATCTGCGTAAATCTGCGTTCATTTCACCCCGGAGAATTTCGGGGCTGCGGTTGGGATTGGTTTATTTCTCCATCGCAATCAGCCGCCTTGCCGCGCCGAGCATGTCCGGCTCTACGATCTCCGGGACCGGTGCCAACGGGAAAAGTTGGGCTCCGGGCCGGGAAATAAAAGCGGCGCGACAACCCGCCCAGATCGCCCCGGCGACATCCCAACCGTGAGCGGCGACTAACATACATTCCTCTGGAGCGAACCCCAGCTTGCGGGCAGCCCATCTGTAGACATGGCTGTGCGGCTTGAACAGTTGCACTTCTTGCACACTCAAGCGCTGCTCGAACAAGTCGGTCAAACCTGCGTTCTGAATCTGCGCATCAACCGCCGCTTGGGAAGAATTGGTCAATGTCACCATACGAAAGCCCTCGTTTTCCAAGTCTTCCAAAGCCGGACGGACATCCGGGTGCGCCGGCAGTGACCGAATTACGGACACTGCTTGTTGGGCTATTTCTGGTGAAAGAGTTACTCCATGATTCCGTGCGACCGTAAGCAACGCAGCAAACCCGAGCTCGCCGAAATCTTTGTATTGATCAGCTAATGTCACGACCAACGAATAGTGGAGCATCGTTGTGAACCACAGCGACAATAGTTCGGGACGGGACCCTAAAGCATCCCCGATCACCGTCTTCATGGCGTTCAGATCTAACAGGGTTTCGTTTACGTCGAAGAACAGCAGTTTTGGGCGCGGCATGGTATTCGGCTAGTTCGTGGTGATTTTGTGGAGCGCTGCCTCGCTTGCGAGGCCGATGCGGCCGGAAACCATGGACTACGTCGCCAGAGTGCCTCCATCTGGAGGGGAGCCGCTTTGGCGCGAGCCCGGTGACCCCGCAATATTCGCGTGTCTAGGCGTATCAGTCTGGACCGTGAGACAGCAGGCGGCTCCCGGGAACGACTCCCAGAGCAATGTTTCGCTCGAGGTGTTTTGCCGATCCGTTTCTATTTGCCCCGCGACAAATGGACCAGGAACACGTGGAACCCTTTTCGGGCGACACGCTTCAGGAGTTCCGACCGAATTGGCCTCGCAAGCGAGGCAGCGCTCCACGGTTCCGACCGAATTCTCTTCCCCTTAGCTCTCGAACTTTTTCGTTAACCTGATGTCCGCTTTGAGCACGCGGGAAACGGGACAACCGGCTTTCGCCTGATCGGCGATTTCTTCGAATTTCGCGGCATCGAGGCCGGGGACCCGGCCGGTCAAATCCAGATGAATCGCGGTGATGGTCCAGTTGCCGTCAACCTGTTCCAGCGTCAGCGTCGCTTGGGTCGAGAGTTCTTCCGCGGTAAAACCTGCGTTCCCCAGAAAGGCAGATAACGCCATAGTAAAACATCCAGCGTGTGCCGCTGCGATAAGCTCTTCCGGGTTCGTCCCGATCCCGTTTTCAAATCGGGTCGAAAACGAATATTGGGTTTTGTTCAGGACGCCACTTTGCGTGGATAGTGTCCCCTGTCCCTTCTTCAAATCCCCCTGCCAAACTGCCGATGCGGTTCGTTTCATATTGGTTTGATAGGTAACGTTGTCGACAGCCTGTACCCGTTCGGTTGCATGCTCAACGAAGAATTGCAGGCGAATATTCACCACAAAGGCACAGAGGACACGAAGCCTGAAAGGCAAAGGTTTTATTGGGATCACGATTAGCTAACAAGAGAGTGACGCAGGAACATATCGTTTTTTCTCAGAGCTCGACACCTTCGTGTCCTTTGTGTCTTTGTGGTGAATATTCCTTCTGTCTTTCCTCTGCGGCTGTGCGTGAGATTTTTTCCGTTACACAAAACGCCCGGCTTTCTCGAGGGCGATCAACAATGCCTGGTGGGCCTGCGCAAAATCCGATTGTCGCCCGAAAGCAGATCGATCGACCCAGCGGGCCGCTCTGACCAGATCGCGAAGCGCTTCTTCCCGATCCAACAACGCTTTTTTCAACGCCCGTTCCAGGAATTCGCCTTCGCGAGCAAAACTCTTCTCCGTCGCCGGAGGGATGATCACACCGGCGGCTTGCAAGGTATCGCGAAGTCCCTGTAAAACTGACCATGCCCGCAATCGGGCCGTTTTAGACCGTTCAAGTGCGACTTTCAAAGCTCTGATTTCGCTTTCTGACACAGTGGCCGAGCGTAGTGTTCATATGAACATACTGCAAGTATCTTGTCTCGTCCCTGAAAAACTCAAAGGGCCAATGAAGCATTATCCAAGCACTTGGCTGGCTGGGTCCAGTCGGCGTGGGTGGCTGACCCGGGCATGAACGGTACTTTTACTTTGCCGATTAAGTTCGGCCTGAGGTGATCAAACTACACCAGCACGCCGCCGCCGTCGGTCACAACAATGCTTCCCGTGCTGAACCGGTTTTTCATTAGGTAAATATAGGCCTCAGCCACTTCATCCGGTTCCCCCACCCGGCCGACCAGCAGGCTTTCCCCGATTTCGCGGTATAAAGCGCTGCGCTCTTGTTCCGGTATAAAATCCCACAGCTCGGTTCGCACGGCGCCGGGGGCTACCAGGTTGACCCGGATCGGCGCCAGATCGACCGCCAACGCTCTGGTAAAAGATTCCATGGCGCCGGTGATGCTTGCCCCGAGGCTCCATCCCTTCATTGGACGCTGGCTGGCAATCCCGGAACTCAAAACAATTGAACCTTCTTTGCGAATTTTCCGCTGGCCGTATTTCACCGCCAGGTATGCGCCCCAATAGCGGACATCGAACCGCTCTTTAGCATCCTTCAGGCTAAGAGTTCCCGGTTGAGCAATGGCTAACGCGTCTCCAGCGGTATAAACCAGATGATCGAATTCATCGACCTCGCGGAAGAACTCATCAACCCGGTCCTCCTGCAGAACATTCAATACGCGGCCCTCAGCTTCGGCACCAAGCTGTTTAACTGCTATTCCCACTCTTTGTTGAGTCCCGGATGCAACTACTACCGAGGCTCCCTCTTCGATAGCCAACCTCGCTACCGCCAATCCGATCCCCGCTGTCCCGCCAATAATAACAACTCGTTGATTTTTGAGATTCATATCCGATTTCGACAGGTAAACTGCATGGAACGACTGATACCTTCCAAGACTTCTTAGGTTGCCTTTTCATGCCTTTAAGTTATCGATAAACGTGGAGCTGAGACACCTGCGTTACTTTGTCGCCGTCGCTGAAGAGCGGCATTTTACTCGCGCCGCCAACCGGCTGCGGATCGCCCAGCCGGCCTTAAGCCGTCAGATCCGCGACCTGGAGGAAGAACTCGGTTGCAGTTTACTGGACCGGCAGGCGCGCAATCTCACCCTGACAGCCTCAGGCGAAGCGTTGCTGAAAGAAGCCCGGAAGCTGCTCGGTGAAACGGAGCAGTTGAAAGAGGTCACTAAGCGAGCCGCCAATGGTCAGACTGGATACATCGCCGTCGGTTACATTTCCTGGATCGCTCCGAGATTCTTTTTCCCTTTGTTTCGAAACCTTCGTCAAAAATATCCCGGCCTGGAAATCGATCTCAAAGAGATGGCGCCGCTGGACCAGATCCAAGCGCTGGTGAACGACCGTCTGCATCTCGGTTTCGCAAAATTCCTGCTTGCCCACGCACCTGAAAGCGTTCAGGGCCAACCCGTTTCCCAACACCAGATGTGGGCGATTCTGCCTAAGGGTCACCCGAAGATTTCCCCAAAGCGGCCGATCCCGCTCAACTCGCTGGCGAGTGAGTCGTTTATCTTTGTCAGCACGTCCGAATTCACTACTTACCTCCAGTGGATACAAAATGAGTGTATCCAAGCGGGATTTACACCCAGGGTAGTTCGAACCACTGAGCGACCACAAACCGCATTGGATCTGGTTAGTTCGGGTCTCGGGATTTCGCTGCTGACGCTACCTCAGGATCAACCGCTGGACCAACCGGGAGTCGTTGCCCAAGCTATCGCCCCGCCGGTACCCACGTTCACCCAAAACGTCTTCTACAAAAAAGACTACCTTAAAAGATACCCGGCTGTGGCGCTGCTACTCGATGAAGTCCTCAAAGCAACAGCCAAGGGCCAGCGAGAACAATAGCCGCGAAACTTGTCGCGCCGTAGGACTTCGGCGAGCTCAGTCGAGTCGCTTGGCGGAGGCGGAAGGCGCAAAAGGCACAAAAAAGGAAGAAGCGTTTTGCTCAGTCCAGAATGGCGGGAATCTCAAATACCCTTTCCGCGCATTGCTCCGCAGTTGACGTATGTCATTACGGACGACGATCTTTCTCTTTTATTTTTTGCGCTTTTTGTGCCTTCCGCCTCCGCCAAGCGACTCGACTGAGCTCGCCGAAGTCCTATGGCGCGACAAGTTTTGCGGCTATTCCTCTTTGCTGTTAGGTTCCACTATCGTGCTGGTTCGAAATCAGTAGAACTTCTGGCCAAGCCAGTTTATAACGCCGGATGAGTTCCTCCCCCATTAAGCTCCCCATCAGCGGCGGTTGTTATTGCGGTAATATCCGGTACGAGGGCACCGCGCAGCCATTGATGATGATCAAGTGCCATTGTCGTGATTGCCAGCACATCACCGGTGGTCCGTACGCTCCTGCGGTCATATTCCCGATAGCAGCGTTCAACCTAACGAAAGGTGACCTTCGCTATCATTTCACAAACAGCCTGGCCGGGGGTACACATAAACGCGGGTTCTGTCCCGAATGCGGTTGCCGCATCACGGGAGGTCAATCGGAAGAAAATCCTGCGCCGATTATCGGCGTTTTAGCCGGCAGCCTCGATGACCCGAGCTGGTTCTCCCCGTCAGTGAACTTCTTCGTTTCGCAGGCCGAACCCTGGGATCTCTTATCCTCTGATACCGTTAAGTTCGATCAATATTCACCTGGATAGATAATACCCTCAGCGCCGGGAGCGCCGAGATCAAAACAGCAAGGTTGCAAATTAGGTGGAGGACCGCCGGCGCTTTCCACAAGGTGCTGTCTCAGAAATGTTATAGATCCTGATCAACGTACTGATGGACTGGTGCGACCGATAAGGAGCGTTCTTAACCACGATACTAATATACGAAGACGGTAATATCTTCCGAAAGAGCGCGAACTACCACGCCCTTTCCGAGCTTCTTCATCTTCCAATCGTAAGCTCCTTGCCTTTTTCGATATAAAAGAAAAAGTAGAGCCGCCATCATCATGGGTTCCACTAGAGCACTCTCCGCCTCTCCGCCCTCTGAATCTCCTAACTCCAGCGTCGCACCGGCTTGGCACACCGCTGTCCTGCTGGTCTGGTTGCTCGGCATTTCTTTCATTAGCGCCCAGCTCAACTTGGCAAACGGTCACGTTGTCACCTATTCGATCGTCATCCTGATGGAATGGGCAATGGTCGCGTTTATCTGGTGGGGATTGAGCCGCCGAAGCATCCGCTTGTCTGATCTCGTCGGTGGAAGCTGGGCGCGTCCGCTGCATTTCTTGCGAGACCTCGGCTTGGGTATCGCATTTCTCCTCATCGTCGGTTTCGCGCTCTTGCAAGCGCTCTCCTATCTGCTCAACCCCGAATCGCCGAAGGCCCTGTCTAACATGATGCCGCAAACTTGGTTCGAAGTGATTCTTTGGGTCCTGATGTCTCTTACCGCCGGCTTCTGCGAGGAAGTCACTTTTCGTGGATATCTGCAGCGTCAATTTTCCGCGCTCACGCGTTCTATCGCGGGTGGAATCGTCCTGCAAGCCGTTGTGTTCGGCCTTAGCCACGGATATCAAGGTTGGAGACTGATGTTGCTGATTTCTATCTACGGAACCTGTTTCGGGCTGTTTGCGCGCTGGCGCCGCAGCCTGCGCCCCGGGATGCTCGCTCATGCCTTGGAAGACGCTGCCGGCGGAATCCTAGGCTTCCTGTCACGCTGATTCGTCTACTCAGCATTTCAAAACCATCCGCGCCGCTTCCGAAAGGGCCGCAGCCCTCACCATTCACTTTTCATCAATCACCCTTCGACGCGCTCGACGCTTGCTCAGGGCAGGACTTTCACCTTCTGTAAAAGTGGGCCCACCAGGATTCGAACCTGGGACCAAGGGATTATGAGTCCCCTGCTCTAACCGCTGAGCTATAGGCCCTCAAGAGGTTTTGTTGAGGGACGACTTTAGGCTGCGGTTATCGGAATGGCAAATGGCGGTTTCAGGGGCCGCTGGGAACAAGTCGGCACCGGCATCGGGCAAGGCGACGAATTCAACGTGCCGCGGGAATCACCTCCAAACACAGATTCCGGCAGTTTGAACATTTAACGCCTGGTGAGGTGGACTCCGCGCTTGCTTAAAACTTGTATGCAGTTGGTCAAGTTGAGTTCGCTTCTTTCCCTGTTCCGCTCGCTAGGCTTTTGGTGTCTGGCAGGATTCGATCAAGGTTGGAGAATAGATTGGTATCGAAAATATCAACTGTTTGCGCGGATAAGCTCTTACGATCGCACCGGCGATTTCGCATTTTAAAACTTACAATGAGCCAGCCAGA
>JAFAIO010000127.1 GCA_019236675.1 Verrucomicrobiota bacterium | reverse complement strand
GTCAATATTGAATCCGCGCCCACTAAACATGCCCGCAACGCGTGTGAGCACGCCGAAGCGGTTCTCAACCAGAATCGAGATTGTGTGACGCATAGGGAAAAGACCTGAACCATCTCGCGAACATAAATAAAATCAATCCAATTCTGGCCCCAGAAGGCAAAACCTCACATCGAGCGTACAAAGCGGAGCAGAAGACAACAGAGGTAGATTTCACAGCAAGGCCACAAAGGCCGCAAAGATTTAGACATAGAATCCCCCCTTTGGGAGCTTTGCGGCCTTGCTGAAATTCCTTCTGTTGGTTTTCTCAGTTTCTTTGAGCTCTCGCTGTGAGAATTTGGCGTTCTTGATCTGGGAAACGAAATGCTAGAAACCTCGATGTGCCCATGGCATTCTGCGGCGCCGTTATGACAATTTTTACTCCGCCTGAGAAACTGTACAAAGGGTATATTTTTGACTGCGATGGGACGTTGGCGCATTCGATGCCGGTCCATTACGCAGCGTGGCGACAGACCGCGGAAGAGAACGGGGTGGCAATGTCGGAGGAGCTTTTTTACAGCCTGGGGGGTGTGCCGACGACTAGAATCGTGGAGATTCTGAACGAGAAATTTGGGACCAACATGAATCCGGAGCAGGTCGCCAAACGGAAAGAAGAGATTTACGTCGAGAATATGGGGCAGACAAAGCCGATCGAGGAGGTCACCGCGTTTGCCAGGAAGGTGGCCGCGTTTGCCAAGGTGTCGGTTGCTTCCGGTGGATATCTCCCAGTCGTCCTGAAAACCTTGGAGGTAATCGGATTTAAAGACTTTTTCCCTGTCATCGTGACGACCGAACAGGCCACCCGAGGTAAGCCTTTTCCGGACATGTTTCTGGAAGCCGCCAAGCGTATGGGCGTGCCACCGAATGAGTGTTTGGTGCTTGAAGATAGTCCAGCCGGCATTGAGGCGGCTAAAGCCGCAGGCATGGATTACAGTTTGGTAGGAAAGCCGTGAGGAATGAGAGGGCGAATGGGCGATGATGGGCCCACGATCGGTAGGGCGAAAAACTCGGCGCCCTTTGGACATCGTTTCTGAAGGACGGCTGTCCGCGCCGGTTTTGAGCCGTTCCGTGCGTTAGGTTCGCCCTTTGCGTCTCGACACAAAGATAACGCGTTCCGAACGGTCCGGCATTCTTGGGCATAGCTAAGCCCCACGCCGTGGCTCAAAACCGGCGCGGATAAACTACAGAGCCGATCGATATCGTCGGCGCGCCGAGTTTTTCGCCCTACCGATCATCGCCGCGCCTTCGCCGGTCTCGCCCCCTTCGCCTGCCGCCGTTTCGCATCACTACCGGCTGGCAACGGCTCCGCCGTTGCGGTTGAGGCCCCAAATCAACATTCGCTGGGCGTCATCGAACAGGAAATGTGAGGTTCCTCCCAACTGGACCAGGATCACGTCGTGGCCGCCGTAGCTCGCGCTGGAAACCAAGCACCGGCCGCTGGATTCAGTAAAACCAGTTTTCATTCCCGTAAACATCGGAGAACGGGCAATGAGTTTGTTAGTGGCATCAAAATAACGGTGACGTCCTGAAGCGTAGGTAAAGCTGAATCCGGTCAGCCGCATGTACTGCCGCAAGACCGGTTCGTGATAGGCGGCGAAAGCGATTCTAGCCATGTTTCGCGCAGTTGAGTATTGGCCGGGTACCGGTAAGCCGTTGGGATTTACAAAATGACTTTCGGTTGCCCCTAGCGAGAACGCCTTCGCGTTCATGCGTTCAGCGAAAGCGGCGAGGCTGCCGGCCTCGTTTCGAGCCAAACAGACAGCAGCATCATTGCAACTGTGTACCAACAGACCGGCCAGGAGTTGCCTTTTGGTATAAACGTCGCCCGGCCGGAAACCGAGCTTCGTCGGTTCCACTTGGCAATCTGCCGAGATTACACGGTCCGGCGCGTCCAGGTTCCCGTCCTGAACCAGAATTAGCGCAGTTAACAATTTTTGGGTGCTCGCCACCGGCCGGCGAACATCCGGATTTTTCATGTACAAGACTGTACCGGACCTGGCATCGATCATGATGGCGGAACTCGCCGCAGTTAGAGGCGCATCTGCTGGGTAAATCGACGCACCCGCAGCTCCAGCTGGATCGTCAGCAACACCCGACGTTCGGAACAACGGAAAGGTTGGTGATGCCGATGGCTGCGGTGCAGGCAACGGCTGCACCGGTACAGCTCGCCGGACGGTTCCATCCGCGGCGGACATTGAGGCAGCAACGGCCAGCTCAACCAAGCAAATGCAAAGTGACCTCCAACTCGGACCCGAGAGCATGACAAGGTTTATTACAGAAATTACTTTTGCGCAATTGAGAGAACTGAACGGAAAAATGTTCTCAAGCGAGCGCTTTCCCGGTAAACTCAGGCCGGATGAGACGAAGAGTTGTCTGGTTAGCTGTTGCCGCCACTAGCTCACTTCTCTTCTTTGGCTGCAGCGCAGAGCGTGAGCTCCCAGCTTATGAGGCTCCTGTGGCGCGGAGCGAGTATATGAAGATCCGAACCACTGCGTACAACGATCATGAGAGCGATCATATAAAGTACGCGAACGCCAGCGCATCAGGAACCGCTTTGCAATCGGGCCAGATCCGAAGCGCGGCGGCCGATTGGTCGCGGTGGCCAGCCGGAACCCAGTTCGTGATCGATGCTACGGGTCAAACCTATGTGGTTGATGATTACGGCTGGGATCTGGCCGGCAGAAACACGATCGATCTTTATTGTCCGAGTCGAGCGGAAATGAACGCCTGGGGTGTACGCCGGGTCACGATTCACATTCTGCATTGGGGCGATCCGTGGGCAAGCTATCGCATTCTAAAACCGAGGAATGCTTATGCTCACGTCCGGAGAATGCTGGACGAAATCCATCGGTTCTATCGAGAAGACAGAATACAAGAAGCGCCTCCTGTAAAAGTGGAAACGGTTCCCGTAAAAGCTGAACCAGCGGTTCCGTTAAAGCCGTTTTTGCAGGCGAACAATACGTGAGGAAGGGGCGAATGGAGTGATGGAGAGGCGCGAAGCGCTGAAATATTTTAGCCTAGGGTGAGCTTGCGAGCCCTAGGTATGCATTAAAGAAGGGCGCTTAGCGCTGAAAGCGCGTCAGAGCGCAGGTTCCGCGACGGGTCCACAACCGATGATACGACGCCCAATTCTCTTGCGCGCTTACAGCGCTGATCGCTGTTTTTTACCGTGTCCCTAGGGCTCGCAGACTCACCCTAGAGGCTAGAATATTTCAGCGCTTCGCGCCTCCCCAGCTTCATGCTACCTCGCCCTACCATTCTAAAACCACAGGAAATGACGCTTCTGTTGGGGCGAACCGGCGGGGGCAGGCTGCTGTCTCCGGAAGATATCGAAAATGCTGTGACGCTGCGGTTGCTGCTGCTGTTTCTGTTGGGCTGCTCTCTGAGCGACTGCGCGTTCACTGTCTGGTTCCGGGCGGATATCCGGTTCTGCTTTTGTTCGAGACGATCTCCTGGCTTGATCGTCACTATTGTCGTCAGGCTGATGAGTATTCGCCTCGTTAGCATCCGATGCCGCTAGCAGTTCCTCCTCCTTCGCCGGATTGACGGAATCGAACATTCTAAAATTGCCGATCGCCGGCGACAACGATTTCAGACTCGGGTTATATCCGTGGTCGAGAGCAAAGATTTTCTCTAAGATGGACGAAGCGATAGGAGCAGCAACGCCGCCACCGGATTTCCCGCCTTCAACCATCACCGCCAACGCGTATTTAGGATGGTCGTAAGGGGCAAAAGCCAGGAACCACACGTGGTCATCTTTTATACCGGAGCGCCAGAATTGAGCAGTCCCGGTTTTTCCAGCCACCAGGATGCCGGCAACCGCGCCTCCTTTCCCGGTACCATCATCTGCATTGACTACCTCATACATGCCTTTGCGAACCATTTCGATCTGGTCTCGCGACAAGGCTAGGTCACGGGTCAACTCGCTCCGGATCCTGGGAGGTCGCGGAGTGATTTTACCGTCGGGCCCTTTGATTTGATAAATGAGCGTCGGCTGGTAGCAAGTTCCGCCGTTGGCAACCGTGGCCGCGACCATCGCCATCTGCAGCGGGCTGGCCAGAACATAACCTTGGCCTATTGCGGTATTGGCGGTCTGGCCCTGGCTCCATTTCTCGGTCTTCGTGGTCTGCAGCCAATCGGGAGATGGCAATAAACCCGGATCTTCATCGGTAAGCTCGACTCCGGTGGTTTCACCGAGGCCCATGGCACGGCCAACGCGGTCAATCGCATCGATCCCGGCAGCATTGCCGTACTGGTAGAAATAAGCATCGCAAGAGTGTTTGATGGCTTCGACCAATGTTTGTTCACCGTGAACGCCCCAACAGTGCATGTAGGTGTTCCCATAGGAAACACCGCCACTGCAATGAAACCTTGCTTTTGCCAGGCCTTTGGTCAGGCCAGCCAGAGAAGTGATGACTTTGTACGTCGAGCCCGGCGCATAGGTACTAGTTGCCCGATTCAAGAGTGGATCGGCTTCTCCATTCTTTATGGTTGCCCAATCCCGCGCCGAGATAGAAGGCACAAATTTGTTCGGATCAAAGGAAGGAACGGACGCCATCGCCAGAATCTGGCCATTGTTCGGATCAACCACGACACAAGCCGCTCGCCCCACTAACCGCAGCGTCGTCTCCACGATGTATTGAATCCGAGCATCGATAGTCAGGTAAACATCGGAGCCCGGCGTTGGCTCAACCCGGCTGGTTTCATGCCCAATCTGGTTCTTTGCGCTTTTCTCCAAGATGCGTTTACCGGGCTTACCGCGGAGCACCTCGTCCATCGCGTATTCTAGATTGTTCCTCCCTTGAGCGTCGGGTTGGTAATAGTTGAAGTCCCGCAGGTCCGGAAGCTGGCTGATGTCTTTTGGAGCCCCGACGTATCCGAGAATTTGGGCGCCTAGTGCGCCGTAGGGATAAAGACGCACAGGCGTTGAGTGTACCTGCAACCCCGGGAACTCTACGTCTCGTTCGGCGAACTCACTGAAAGTCAAAAAATCGAGATCCTGCCGGTAAACGAATGGCACCAACTGCTGATTCCGAAACTGAGCCTCAAGTCGTTCGGTGTTGTAAGGTTCGGCTAAACCGAACTTCTTGAGCTTAGGAATCACCGTTTGGTTGACGATTTGAACGATGTCAGGCTCACGCCGGTTATGAAGCATCCCGTTGGAGTCCTTTTGGAGAAACTCCTTTTTTGGCACCTCGCCGAACTGCTCCCGATAGCCGTTCACCAAATCGGGAAAATAGAAATCGACGTCGTAGGTGACGCGATTCGTCACCAAAGCAACGCCGTTCCGGTCCCGGATCTCACCTCGAACTGCTGGTAACCGGACGGTGACTTGGGAGGCGCCTTTGATTTTGCTTCGATAATAATCGGCCAATCTCACCTGCACCCACCAGAGCCGCACGCATACGGCGAGCATGCAGACCACAATCACCCCTCCCAGCACCCAAATCTCGACGCCAAATTCGGGACGTGTTCTTCTGCCTTCCATGTTGTTACGACAGTTGTGCTGATGAACATAGCCGGGAAACGGTTTCTTGCATCCACCATGATTAACGCCGATAACGCCGGGAGCGCCGATGAAAAAATGATTGAAGCCGATGACGCCGGAGCCGGTAGCGGCACAAGAAAAATACCGACGGCTCATCGTCTGGCTCGTTTCACTGAATCAGTCATCAGAGAGATGACACGGGTCGCAAACCGCTACGGCGCGATCAATCTTTCCCAAGGTTTCCCGGATTTTGACCCACCGGAGGAACTGGTTCAGGCAGCCGAGCAAGCATTGCAAGGGCACTACCATCAATA
This sequence comes from Verrucomicrobiota bacterium, assembly GCA_019236675.1. GTDB lineage: Bacteria > Verrucomicrobiota > Verrucomicrobiia > Chthoniobacterales > JAFAMB01 > JAFAVN01. The sequence goes on along the minus strand of JAFAIO010000127.1, from coordinate 24,800 downwards.
CGCGATCACTTGGGGCCAGCCGGAATTCAGAGAAGCGCTTGCCGCTAAACAATCGCATTTTATGGGTCTGTCCCTGGATCCTGACGAGCATTTTGTAGTGACCTGCGGAGGAACCGAGGCCATGCTCGTTGCACTGATGACCGCTTGTAACCCCGGCGATTCGGTCATCATTTTCTCTCCGTACTACGAGAACTACGGAGCCGACACGGTTCTAGCTGGCGCTCATCCGATCTACGTGCCCTTGCGCCCGCCGCATTTCGATTTTGACCGGGATGAGTTGCGCCGCGCGTTCGCGCAGAAGCCAAAAGCAATCGTGATCTGCAACCCGTCCAATCCAACCGGCAAGGTTTTCACTAAGGAAGAACTTGTCTTTATCGGCGAGCTCGCGGCGCATGCGGGGGCCTTCATTATCACGGATGAAGTGTACGAGCACATCGTCTACCCGCCGCACCGCCATACTTACGCGGCAGCGTTGCCCGATTTGTTTGAACGGACTCTAACTGTCGGTTCGTTGTCGAAGACTTATGCGATCACCGGATGGCGTTTAGGTTTTCTGTTGGCGGCTCCCGAAGTGATCTCGGCAGCTCGAAAAGTACATGACTTTCTGACGGTAGGAGCCGCTCACCCGCTGCAACAGGCCGCGGTAACAGCGCTCCGTTTTCCGCAGTCGTACTATGACCAACTAGCGCGCGACTATGCGGCGAGACGGGCACTGTTCACAGAATACTTACGAAAAGCAGGGTTAACCTTTGTTGAACCACAAGGAGCCTATTACGTACTCGTGGATATTTCCGAGTTTGGTCATGCCGATGACACTGCATTTTGTCATTGGCTCGCCAAAGAAATCGGGGTCGCCGCAGTACCAGGGTCCAGTTTTTTCGCTGAACCCGTGAACCATTTGATCCGGTTCCACTTTGCTAAGCGCGATGAAACGTTGCATGAAGCCGGGCAGCGCCTGTTGCAGCTGAGATGAGGCGTAAGGGTGCGAAACGGCAGCTCGTGGCGCGAAGCGCGACTGAAGGGGAGCCGCTTTGGACCGCTCCCAAGAGACCCCCTATATCTGTCACGGCGCGTAAATGACCGGAACCCTCATTATACAGGCGGCTCCCGGGAACGTTTCAAGGCGCGTTAGGTCTATCGGCCAGTTAATCGGATGAATAATTTCCGAATCGAGCGCTGGACAGAACATCGCATGCAGTAATTCGCGGGAGCCGCTTGTTTAACACCATTTTTGGTCTTCCTCGCGCTCGAAAGAACATCAAGAGATCTTTGGGCACGCTCTAAAGCGGCTCCCCTCCAGGCGCTTCGCGCGCCAATTCGCCCATTCACCCTCTCGCCGCTTCGCCCCCCTACGCCCTCACATGCCCCTGGCCGATCACCTGATACTTATAAATGGTCAATTCCTCCAACGCCATCGGGCCGCGGGCATGTAGGCGGTCCGTGCTGATGCCGATCTCGGCTCCGAAGCCGAATTCTCCCCCATCGTTGAACCGAGTCGATGCGTTCCAAAACACCGCCGCGGAATCGACTTTGTTCAGGAACTCGTTGGCCGCTTGTTCGTCGTTCGTCACGATGGTGTCGCTGTGGTGAGATCCGTTGGTTTCGATGTGTGCGATTGCATCGGCCAAGCTTGGCACTACCCGGACCGAAAGAACGAGATCGAGATGCTCGGTTCGCCAATCTTGATCGGTAGCGGGTCGGACACTTGGGCCAAGGATGGATTGGGTTTCAGCGTCTCCGCGCAGCTCAACCCCCCGACGCTGTAACTCGGGGCCGCATCGCCCCAAGAATTCTTTGGCGATGCCGGAGTGCACCAACAGCGTCTCGGCAGCATTACAAACGCTAGGGCGCTGGCATTTGGAGTTAATGACGATTAACTGCGCCATGTCCAGGTCTGCGGCTTGGTCAACGTACACGTGGCAAATACCATCAAAGTGTTTGATTACCGGCATTCGAGCAAAAGCAGTCACCGTTTCAATCAGCTGCTTACCGCCTCGAGGAATAATAAGGTCGATGAATTCGGCCATCTCGGCCATCGCTCGCACCGCTGACCTATCGGTTGAAGAAACCACCTGAACCGCGTCTTCAGGAATTCCAGCGTGACGGCAGCCAGCGCGGAGAGCCTCGCCCAGCAGGACATTGGACGCTAACGCTTCGGAGCCACCCCGCAAGACGACAGCGTTACCGGTCTTCAAGCACAGAGACGCCGCGTCGCTGGTGACGTTCGGGCGCGACTCATAAATGATGCCGATAACACCAATCGGGACACGGACCTTTTTGAAGCGCAGCCCGTCAGGCCTGGACCATTCCTTGATCACCTGTCCAACTGGATCCGGGAGCTGAGCCACGTCGCGGAGGCTCCGGCAAATGGCTGCCAATCGACCATGATCGAGTCTTAACCGATCTAACAGTGCGGAGGAGAGCCCATTGGCAGCACCTTGTTCTAAATCCGATTGATTGGCCGCCAGAATTTCAGGTTCGGCCTTTTCTACCCGTTCAGCCGCCGCGATCAACGCCGCACTTTTTTCCCGGTCTGTTCGAGTCGCTAATTCTCTGCCCGCCCTGCGTGCGCGGGCGCCGACCGCTAAGAGTTGTTCACGGACGTCACTCATGATTGAAACTCCAAAACAAGACAACCGCGAAAGGACACGAATGAACGCGAAGAAAAAGACGAACCGCAGATGGAGGCAGATTTACGCAGATTAACGGGTTTCGATTTACGGCTCATTAAAGGCTGTCCACTGTAGATTTCTGCGCGGCAGTTATTTTTTTTCCGAAAAATAATACAGGGGCATTTCCACGAGCAGGTTTGCTAGCCGGTTAGACGGACAAAACTCGCTGAGGCTGAACGAAGCGGCTTCATTACATCTGCGTAAATCTGCGTCCATCTGCGGTTCGTTTCGGTTTCTTCTTTGTCTTCGCGTCAATTCCTGTCCATTCGCGGTCTAGAATATCTCAGGGCTACACCGAAAAACGGGTGCCCACGGATTCCCCTTTCACTGCTTGCAACAGGACGCCGGGTCGAAGTCCGCTGCCGACCACCGTTGGAATACCGGCTTGTCGGGCAAAACTCGCGGCGTCGAGTTTACTGACCATCCCGCCTCGCGAATAGACACCCCCTTCCCTAGTTGCCAAGGCTCTGACGGACTCAATATCGCTTACTTCGGTGATCCTGGTTCCGTCGTTTGCCAACAATCCATCCACGCTGGTCAATATCACGAGTAAGGAGGCCCGGCACAACATGGCAACTTCGGCTGAGAGCAAATCGTTGTCGCCAAAATTCAGCTCTTCCACGGCGACGGAATCATTTTCGTTAATGATTGGGATCACCCGGCCGAAGCGGAAGAGACGCTCCAGGGTGTTCCGGGCGTTCTCATAGCGCATGCGGCTATCGAGGTCTTGATGGGTGAGCAGCAGTTGTGCTACCCGCAGATCATGCCGGCTGAAAAGCGTCTCATAAAGGCGCATCAGACGCGATTGACCAACGGCCGCACAAGCCTGTATGGACGGCAGATCGGTTGGCCGCTCGTGAAGGCCAAACTGCATCATTCCCGCCGCCACAGCGCCGCTACTCACCAAAACACATTGGTAGTCGGATGATGTCAGTTCCGCGACTTCGGCCGTCAGTCGCCGGATGTGCGACACATGAAGTCCATCCCGGGTCGGCTTGGTCAAAATGCCGCTTCCGAACTTTACGACGATTCTCTTCCGTTTATCCGCCATCTGACCGGAATATAACGCCGAGAAGTCCAAGGAGTCCAAGGAGTTCGGGGAGAGGAGTCAGGAGCCAGAAAGTGTTGGTTCGGCGAACGCTTGGAGGGGAGCCGCCCGTCCACCCCGAAGTCTTTCGGTGGCTTTCACGTTTCGCTGTCACAGGGCGTGATATGGCGAGTTAAGACCAGGTTTTGAGGGGCGGGTTGAGGTCCTCCCCTCGAGTGGTCCACCCAGCCTCGCGCCCCTCCTGACTCCTGGATTCTGGCTCCTGACTCCTCTCCCCGAACTCCTCGACATGCCTTGCTCAGCTTCAAAGGCATGTTATCTGAGGACGAAGCGTGAGGATTATTGATCTAATAAGGAGACAGGCTGAACTGCAGCCGGACAACGTCGCATTCACTTGCGTCGATTCGAATGAAACCATCAGCTATCGGGATTTAATGCAGCGAGTCGACGCTGTGGCTGATTGGCTGCGGGCCCGCGGATGCCGGCCTTTTGAACGATGCGGCTTGTATTCTCCCGAAGGGCCAGAGTTTCTGGTCAACGCGCTAGGTATTTTGTCGGCCGGGTTAGCAGTGGCCCCCATCAGCATTAGCGTTCCACCGCCAGAGCTCGATCGGATCGTCGGCGCTGCCGGGCTCCATTGGTTGCTGGGTGCGGACAAAAAGCTCGTCCGATTCCCTTTTGCCGGATTCGTAGACACCAATGAGGACTGCGACTATCGCGCCACTAACCCGGCCTATATCAGGTTCACTTCTGGCACGACAGGCCCGAGAAAAGGGGTTTTGCTCGGGCACGACACCATTCTAGAGCGTCTAGCTACAGCCGACGCGGTTCTCCGAATTACCCCGCAAGATCGAATCTGGTTTCGTTTGCCGATGGCAGATCATTTCGTGGTTTCTGTTCTGCTTTACCTGTCACGGGGAGCGGCCCTGCTAACCACCAGGACCGATGAGCGTGCGTCTCTGTCGAAGCTCGCCTCTGAGTTTCACCCTACGATCATCTACGGATCGCCGGAATCGTATTCGGTGTTGATCGAAAAGCTTTACGGCGATTTGGCCGCGGTCCGACTCGCTATCTGCACGACAACCCTGCTCGCGTCAAAGACGCGAAGCGCCTTTCAGAGCCGCTTTGAAAGGCCGCTCAATCCAGCGTTAGGTATTATCGAGGTCGGTTTGGTCACGCTCAATCAACGCGAGGATAGACCGGACTCAATCGGCACATCCATGCCAAGTTACCAAGTAACATTGCTGGACGAGAACGGTGTCAAAGTACCACCTGGCAAAGCCGGGGAACTGTTTGTCAATGGCCCTGGTCTCTTGGACGCTTATCTGGCTCCTTGGCGGCCGCGGACCCAGATTCTGGGCGCTGACGGTTATGCCACAGGTGACTTCGCAACGATGGATGAGACAGGTTATCTGCGCCTGGTCGGGCGAAGCAAAAACCGATTGGAAGTAAATGGTCTCCATTTTTTTTGCGAAGAGCTCGAACAAATCATCAATAGCTATCCGGAAATACAAGAGAGCATCGTTTTCATCGATCCAACCACTCGAGCTTTATCAGCTGAGATAGTTTCGCGGAATGAGTCGTTCCAAGGGTTAACCGATTTCTTGCGGCAGCGATTGGATCCACGGCAAATTCCCGTGTCTTTCCGTAAGGTGGCCGAACTACCCCGAACCGCGAACGGCAAATTGCTAAGGGTGGCGGGATCGCCTAAGGCTCGCCCGCAATAGCAAATAGAAAATAGCAGATAGCAAATCGGACCGCAGCTAGCGAACGGCGTCTTGCGGAATCTTTGCTATCTGCTATCTGCTATCTGCTATTCTGGGCGAGCTTCGAGCGAGTCCAGCCTCTCCGCAATGCCGACCGCGCCGAACGCATTAAGACCGCGGCAGACGATTGGGTTTCGAACCGCAATCTTGCAGCTCGTTCTTGGAGCGCTCCTTTTCTCGGTAGGGACAATCGGGATCGTTGGTTACATCAATTCGGAACGGACCCTCGAAGAAATCAGGCAAAAGCATTTTAGCTTGGTTAGCCTCACGCTATCCCGGGAAGTCAGCCGGATCCTTGAGCCGGCGGAACGGATATTGCCGGAGCTCAAGAATTTTGCTGATCGCGGATTGATCAACCCGTTGGATTCGGACCGTTTGGGAATCTTCCTGGCGGAACGACTTAGACAGGAGGAGAACGTCAGTTGGCTCAGTTTTACCGATTCAGCGACCGGTGCTTTCACGGGTGCGTGGCGGAATACCGAAGGACGGATTGGAGTCAACCATTCCGATCCGAATGTCGATAATGGCCGGCCGAAAGAATTCCTATTGGACTTAGATGGTTCGCGCTCGCAGTTACCGGCTCGGGAGGGAAGCGCCTACGATGTGCGGACCCGACCCTGGTATAAAAAAGCGGTTACAGGCGGCGGCTCGATCGTGTGGACCCAGCCGTATAACTTTAGCGAAGGTACCACCGGTATCAGCGCTTGCGTGGCGATCTACGAACAGGGCCGACCGATCGGCGTGTTTACGGCTGACTTTACCACCAGCGATATCAATGAATTCCTTAACCGGGTCATTCAAGACCGGAAGCTGTTGCTCTTCGTTAACACGTTGTCGGGCGATTCACTCGGGGTTGCCTCAGAAAACTCGCTTCCGACTGATGCCTTACTGGAACAATCCCGAAAATTGTTTGAACTTGACCAACTCAAGTTTGAAAGCGGGGAGATCAGTTTTCGCTCCTTTCAGCTCGCTGGTCAAAGTTACGTTTCGGTGGTTACACCTTTCACATTGCCGAGCGGACTGACTTTCCTCACGGGCGTGGTAGGACTCGAAAGTGATTTCTTGGGCTCAGCCCAGAACAATCTGGCACTAACGGCCATCATCGGTTTAATCGCGCTTATAGCCGGCAGCTTGTTTGCCATCTGGCTTTCGCATCAGCTGGCAACACCACTCACTAAACTCAGTCACGACCTGGAACAGGTCGGCAGATTTGAACTCACGAATTTGCCGCCACCGAAATCTGCGGTGCGCGAAATTGTGATTGTGGGCGACTCGCTTGACCGCATGAAATCGGGGCCGCGTTCCTTTGTTAAATATGTTCCCCGGGACGTGGTTAGAGAATTGATTCTCCAAAAGCAAGATGCCGCGCGCGGAGGCGCCCTGCGGCGGCTTACATTGTTTTTTTCCGACGTCGCCGGGTTTACCAGGATCAGTGAGAATCTGAGCCCAACCGAAGTTTTTGCCGAACTAGGCGACTATTTCGAGCTGGTCACCGACATCGTGGTGGAGAGATTTGGCGGGACATTGGATAAGTTCGTTGGAGATGGGATCGTAGCGTTTTTTAATGCTCCCGGCGCGATGGAGAAGCATGCGGAAGTGGCCTGCCAAGCCTGCTTGGAAGTCGTGCAAAAGCTTTCCGATGTAGAAGTTGAGCGGCGGGCTGCGAACCGGCCCATCTTTCAGACTCGGATCGGCTTGCATACCGGCGAAGTATTGGTTGGGAACATCGGTACCCAACACCGGCTCTCGTACTCGGCGATTGGCGACGCGGTCAATCTGTCAAGCCGGTTGGAGGGGTTAAACAAGCTCTACGGCACATTAATTTTGGCGAGTGGCCAAACCAAAACGGAAACAGGTGCCCGGTTCGAATGGAGGTATGTCGACCGCGTCGCAGTGCTTGGACGAAGCCAAGGCACTGATGTATTCGAGTTGTTGGGCTTTCAGGGCACGGTTTCAGCGACCAAATTGGAGCTTCGCGATGAGTACGAAGCAGGCCTTCAAAAATACTTCGAGGGGGATTTCCACAGTGCCACAGTTCATTTCTCGGCGGTACTCGCGAACCAGCCCGAAGATGCAGCCAGCCGGGTGCTGCTCGCGCGATGCCATCAGCTAGCGCTTCGGCCTGTCCCCGGCCTTTGGTCGGGTATTTATGAGATGCTCGAGAAGTGAGCAAGCAGTAAGCAGTAAGCAGTAAGCAGTAAGCGGTTTTCGTTCTCGTACTCGTCCTCGTCGTCGTCCTCGTCCTCGTCCTCGACTTAGGGTCTGCACGCGCGTGGTCTGCGCTTGGGCTAATCACAGGTTCGCGGTTAGCAGGTCATCGAGCGATAAGTCCCATTGGTCCCATAAGTCCCATCCGTACCAGCCCTCCGCGCTGCTACCCGCCGGAATCAGTCGCCACGCCCCACAGTCCCAATCGAGGTCGAGGACGACGACGAGGACGAGGACGAAACCGCCAACCGCTTACTGCTTACTGCTTACTGCTTACTGCTTACCGCTTACCGCTTAGCGCTTACCCTCCCTCATTCCGGGCTTGCTAACTGAGGCGCTCTCCCCGAAGAATCCTCGTCAATGTCCATAGTCGTCCAAAAGTACGGTGGCAGCAGTGTGGCTGATGCCGGCAAACTTCGTTTGGTGGCGGATCGCATCATGCGAACGAAGAAAGAGGGACACGATGTGGTGGTTGTGGTCTCCGCAATGGGTGACACAACGGACGACCTGCTCGCCTTGGCTAAGCAGATTTCGGCCAATCCGGACCGGCGAGAACTCGATATGTTGTTGTCGGCCGGAGAGCGTATCTCAATGGCTTTGCTTTCGATGGCAATCCGCGAATTGGGCGGAGACGCTATCAGTTTCACCGGAAGCCAGTCAGGGATTATCACCAATGATCGGCATATCGATGCTCGAATCGTCGAAGTGCGGCCGTTCCGTGTCCAGGATGAGCTGGCTCGAGGAAAGATCGTCGTGGTCGCAGGTTATCAAGGCGTCTCGTATCGAAAAGAGATTACGACCCTTGGACGGGGTGGCAGTGATACTACCGCGGTGGCAATGGCTGCCGCCTTGGGAGCTGAGTGGTGCGAGATTTGTTCGGACGTTGACGGGGTCTATACGGCTGATCCGCGCGTGGTTCCTGCAGCCAAGAGAATCGGTGTTCTCTCCTACGAGGAAACTCAAGAACTGGCTGAATCCGGCGCCAGAGTTTTGAACGCGCAGGCGGTCGAGTTTGCCAAAGAAAAAGGGATCGCGATTTATGCTCGGGCCACATCCGGCGCTCTTCCTGGTAATGATCCTTCCCTCGATGGCACGATTGTCCGAAAGCTGGCTCCAAGGCTGCCAGGGTCAGTAGTCGGCGTAGCCAGCGAAAAAGAGGTGCTTTTAATCCAATCCCGAAACGTCACTGACCTGTTAAGGATAATGGACGACTTTGGCTGCCCTGGTAAACAGCTTCACGTCGCCTCGACGGGCAGGCCCCAGGATGGTCTTACCCTAGTGATCTCGAAAGAGAATCTGCACCAGAGCTCGAAGCTGCATGCGCACTTAACCCAGCAAGACTCAGATGCCCTCTGGAACGACGCAATTGGGGCCGTCAGCATCATTGGCGCTGGAATCAACGCGTCCCATGGCAAGGTGCGGCTCGGTTCGCAGGCCCTGGAGCAAGCCGGGATTCGGTATTACGGACTAGCGACATCGTCTTTCCGGGTCACCTGGCTCATGGACCGGGAAAAAGTGGAGGAGGCGGTCCGGTTGCTTCACGGTTTGTTCATCGAGGCGAAAGGGCCGGTTGTGCCCTTGGAGTAGTAGTAAAACCGCCCGGCAGCCGCCGGACCGCTACCGAGTTTGGCCTACGGCTGACGACATAGAAATCTCACCTCTACCAAAAAAAGAAAAAGCTGGCTCGATCAGAGGGGGAACGGGTTCTGGGGGCCAATCGAGCCAGCAAGTAAACGCTATGAAAAATTGATTCCTATTCAACAAGTTTTTTAGGGAATTTTACGGCGCCGCCAACCAAATCTCTACCACCCGATTCTTGTCGGGGGTCCCATGCCCGAAAAACTCTGAACCTCCTAGGCCAACCGCGCGAATCGTGTTCGCGATCTTGGCTTGAGTCTCCAAAATCTTCGCGACAAGCTGAGCCCGTTGCTTTGAGATCTCCATGTTTTGCCCTTCGTTTCCCTGCTTATCCGCGTAGCCGGCTACCACAAAGACAACCGTCGGATCTTCGTAAAGCTTCTGATACTCGGGCTTCTGCAAGTAGCTTAATAGATGGTCGATCTGAAACTGTTCCGGGTGCGTCTTGCCGGATGGGAACGGGATAATCGCCAGTTTGGTAAAACCGCGGGCCCGTTCAACTTGGGCGTAGAGATAGTCGCGCTCCTTCTGAGAAAGCTCCTTGAGCAAGTCGATCCGAGCCAATACTTCCTTCCGGACCTCTGCTTCCTCCGCGGCGTCATATTTCACGGTTGGAAATGCTTGAGCGCTAGCAGAAGCCTGCGCTTCAGGGTTTGAAGTTTCGGTGGGCGAAGCGCTAGGGGTTTCAGACGGCTGAATCAGGGTTTCCGCCGGAGTCGCTGTCTCAGTCGCAGTCGGCTCAGCGGTGGACGCCGGTGTTTCCGGTGGCGTCACTGAAGTCGGGCTCGTGGTCGGGACTGGCGTCGGCGTGGACACCGGTGTCTCTTTCGGAATCGGCGTCGCCGTCGGGGTCTGCACCGCTGTGGCAGATGGAGTGCTAAGCGGAGTAGTTTGATCTTGAGACAGATACGGACTTGAAGACGTGCTCGTCTTTTGAAGACCTCTGCCGATCAGCTGAACGTACGCGAAGATGCCACCGGCTAAGAAGAAAATAACGGCGGCAAGGGCAAAGAGCGCCGGTGGTGACAACGCAATTTTCGGTTCAGTCTCCTTACGATTTGGGTCCGGCATAAGTTAGCGCATCCAGGTGAAAGACGGGAACGACGAGGATATCTAAATAGATACGTCACGAGTGGGCAATGTGGAAAATTGCCCGGGCGGAAACACCCCTCGGAATAGCAAATAGCAGATCGCAAATAGGAAATCTTCAGAGAAAAATTTCCCGGAAAGGATTTCCAATTCGCTATCTGCTGTTCTGTGTGTCAGCCGGCTTATGGCTGGACCGCCCAAACCTCGACGACCCGGTTCTTTTCCCGATTTGATTTGTCGAAGAGCTCCTGACCGCCCATCCCAACCGAATGCATCAGGTTGGCTAACTTCAATCGAGCCGAAACCATTTTCTGCACCGATTCCGCCCGAGTCCGAGAGATCTCGAGGTTGGTGGCTTCATTGCCCTGAGTATCCGCGTATCCCACGAAGATTAGGGCGACAGTTGGATCGCTCAGCAGTTTTTGAACATCCGAGTCCTGGATCCGCTTAACTAGATCATCGATCTGAGCCGTGCCAGGTGCGCTGCGTCCGCTTTGGAATGGGATAAGGGCGATCTTAGTGAAGCCGCGCGCGCGTTCGATCTGAGCATAAAGTTGATCTTTCTCCTTCTGGGACAGGTTGTGCATCAGATCAACCCGAGTCAGCACCTCCTTACGAGTGTCTTCTTCTTCTTTCGAATCCGAGGTCACACCAGGTGAGCCCTCCGAAACGGGGGTGTCGCTCGACTTGGCGACCGGTGTTTCCGCTTTTTTTGGGGTCTCTGCTGCTGCCGTGCCGGTGGCGCTGATTTTCGCCGAAGCCGACGGTGAAGCGCTGGCGACCACCGGCGTAGCGTCTCCATTGTGCCGTTTTGCTACTACGGCTTCATATACAATAAAGGCCGCAATCCCAAACGCGATTAGGGCAAAGAAGATCGCCAGCCCGACGATCACCCACACACCTGACGGCGTCTTCTTCTTCGGTTGAACTAACTTTTGAAAGCCGTCGCCGATGGACTGCTCGGCGGGATCAATGGGCTCTTTGGGCATTCTCGGCCGGAGTTTAGCCTGTCTCGCAGACAAATGCACCCGGCATTTGTCTGCGAGACAGGCTATTGCAAATGCATAGGGATTTGCGGGAGGCGCAGGCTGTGCCATTTTTCACCTCTCTTATGAGCCAAAAGAAGGCCGCTTCAGATCGAATGGAAAAGATAGTCAGCTTGTGCAAGCGGCGAGGCTTTGTTTTTCAATCCAGCGAAATTTATGGCGGGTTAAATGGCTGCTGGGACTACGGTCCGCTCGGTGTCGAGCTAAGAAGGAACCTCAAGGAGTTTTGGTGGCGCCGGATGGTCAGGGAAAGAGACGATGTCGTGGGCTTGGACGGATCTATCCTCATGAATCGGCAGGTGTGGGTCGCAAGCGGCCATGAAAACACCTTTAGCGACCCAATGGTGGACTGCCGCAACTGCAAGTCTCGGCTCAGAGCAGATCAACTGCCGGAGAAGAACGGTCAAAAGCAGTGTCCGGTCTGCGGCAGCTTCGATCTAACTGAGCCTAGGGCGTTTAACCTGATGTTTAAGACTTTCGTAGGCGCCACTGAGGATGAGTCTGCTGTCACTTATCTGCGACCTGAAACTGCTCAGTCCATCTTTGTGCAATTTCGAAATGTACTCGAGGTCTCGCGGAAGAAGCTCCCCTTCGGTATCGCCCAAATCGGCAAGGCATTTCGGAACGAAATCAACCCGCGTAACTTCATTTTCAGATCGCGCGAGTTCGAGCAAATGGAGCTCGAATACTTTTGTTTCCCAAATCAAGGGTTCGAGTTGCTGGATTATTGGTTGAAAGAGCGCCTCCGGTTCTATGCAGATATTGGTTTGTCCAAGGACAAACTACACGTTCATGAAATTCCACCGGACGAACGAGCGCATTATTCGAAGGGCACCTATGATATCGAGTTCGAATTTCCATTCGGTGTTCAGGAACTCGAAGGTGTCGCTTACCGAACCGATTACGACCTAACGCAGCACGAGAAAGCGAGCGGTAAACCGTTAGAGTATTTCGACGAAGAAACTAAAAGCCACCTTATTCCACATGTGGTGGAGCCGAGCGCGGGAGTGGATCGAACCCTGTTAGCCTTGCTTTGCGCAGCCTACGACGAGGAGACAGTTACAGACGAGAAAGGTAAATCCGAAACCAGGACCGTGCTGCGGCTTCATCCTAGAATGGCGCCGATCAAGTGTGGTATTTTTCCGTTGCTAAAGAACAACGAAGAGCTGGTTAAAAAGACCAAGGAGATTGTTGAGCTGTTGCGCGGTGAAATGTCGGTTTTCTACGATGAGACCGGGGCAATTGGCCGGCGTTATCGCCGGCAGGATGAGGCCGGAACGCCTTTCGGGATCACCGTCGATTTCGATACGATCGGTGAAAACGGTCCCGCGAACCGAGACACGGTCACGGTCCGCTATCGCGACTCGATGGAGCAAAAGCGGTTGGCGATCGCAGATCTACCGGCCTTTTTGCGAGAGCAGATCACTTAAGGGAAGTAAGCAGTAAGCAGTAAGCAGTAAGCAGTAAGCGGTAAGCGGTAAGCAGTGTGCGGCAGACTCGCCGCAGAAAAGGCAACGCTCACTGATTACTGGTTACCGCTCACTGCTTACTGCTTACTGCTTACTCCCGCAGCCAGCGCCCAACAGCTCACTAGCGTCTCTCCTGCGAAATGTTATCTTACCCGAGCCGACTATGTCGTACTCTTTGGATGATAATGTAGCGGACAGTTCGGTCTCGCTAATGCGCTGGTTATTGCCGGCGGCGGCGCTTTCCCTGATCCTGCACGGCGCCCTTTTCTTCGGTTTTAGCAGAAAGATCCTGCACAGTTTCGAAACTCCAAATACGCCTCGGCTGGTACCAAGGGCCTTCAGCGTTAATCGGCTGCAAGTCGACGAGAAGTTGCTGGAGCCTCAAGGTCAACAAAGTAAAACGCTGACAAACGACGGCGCAGCCGGTGGGAGTGCGAAGGGAATTACCCAGTTTGACGGTTCTTTCGAGCAGGATATGAAAGAGATTCGGGCTGCGCCTCAAGTCAGCACGCCGCAAGCTCCGGACTTCAAAGAAAAACCTACTGTCGATACGCAAGCGGCCCGGAATGTCGCAACCAAAGCCGAAGCAGAGAGCGCCCTCGTCATGGACAAGGAGCTTAGTGACGCCAGGCAAAAGCTCATTAATGAAAAGCCGGGTGTCACCGGTCCAAGGCCTAAGTTGGCGAGTGGTAACAAGAAAAACCCTGGGAGAGCCGCTAACGAAGAGTCGGGCGACGGCAATGTCTCAGGAGAGTCGGGCATTCCGGCCGGGTTTAGCAACCTGGATGAACTTTTGTCGGGATCAGGTCGAGTCGGTAGCGGTACGGCTCCAATCTTGATGCCGACGGACCTGCTTTTCGACTACGACTCGGCCAATCTCCGGGAAGGCGCCACTGCTAGCCTGCAAAAACTCGGGCGGCTCATTCAAAGGAACCCGCAGGCGGTATTCAAAGTGGAAGGGCATACCGATTCTTTCGGTAGCGAGGAATACAATATGGATTTGAGCGAACGCCGCGCTGAGACGGTAAAGGACTGGCTAGTGCAGAACATGGGCATAGACCCTGGCCGGATTCAAACCCAAGGATACGGGAAGACTCGGCTGTTAGTGCCAGGCGATCGTTCAGTCGAAGAACAGCAACTAAACCGGCGCGTCGAGATCGTTATCCGCAAGGGATAAAGACAAAATCTCACGCAAAGACGCAAAGGCGCAAAGGTTCGGAACAGAGAGAAGTGAGAGGCACTTCGTCCGTGATCGCCACCAGATCTGTACAGTGCTAGGTTTCGTGAGGACAGCGGCCCTCGACGCCGGAGCGATTTGCAACCAATTTGTTGTGAGTAAACGTAGGCGCATTTTCACTTTTCTTTAACTTTGCGTCTTTGCGTGAGACTTCGTGTTCGGTCCTCGGGGTTAGCTAGCAATGCAGGCCGTTTGATTTTCGGCGGCCCGACTTCATATTCTCTGGTGAATCCAGGAGTCGAGGTTAGGTATAAAATAGGGAATGAGCGCTTGGTTAAGGGCACCCAAAAGGCGGCAGCCAAGTTAGCACAGCTTCTGGAACGTCAGGGTCGACCTACGGGAGCGCTCAGGGTAGCGGTAATCGGAGGGGGCTGTTCAGGGTTACAATATAAAATGGACCTCGTCGACGGCCCGATGAATCGTGACATTCTAGTAGAATCAAATCAGGTTCGCGTGGTGGTTGATCCAAAGAGCGCGCTGTTCGTCAGCGGCTCGCTCGTCGATTTCAGCGATGATCTGCAGAAAGGAGGGTTCAAAGTGACCAATCCTAACGCTGTCGCTCATTGCTCTTGTGGCGAGAGTTTCTCGGCATGATAGATTTTTTTGCGGTGTTCGGTCTGGAACCGCGGCCGGTGATCGATGCAGGTGTTCTGGGCAATTTATTTGCTAGCAAAAGCAAGACCAGCCATCCAGATCGCGCGGCCGATGGTGATTTTGCGACCTTGAACCAGGCGTTCAATACCCTGCGTGATCCGGCGTCGAGAATCTTGCATCTGCTGGCCCTTTCCGGTGAGGAGCCGCAGATGAAAGCGGCAAGCGCCGGAGTCAGCGCTTGGTTTGGGAAAATGGCAACAGGTTTGCAGCGATTTGATCGTATGTTCCAACCGCTTTCCCAAGAGACCAGCTCACTACTCCGCGCCATTAAGATCCGAGAAGCTCAGTCCATTTTGGCAGATTTAGAGAACATATCGGAAGGGCTTACCAGCGAAAAAGAGGGATTGCTTCAGACGATGGCCCAGATCGACGCGAGATGGCCTAGTGATCGAGCAGAAGACCGTTATTCGCTGGCGCAGATTGCATGCGATTTGCGATTTGTGGAGAAATGGCTTGCGCAGATCAATGAAAGGCGACTTCGGTTAGCCAGCATTGCTTTCTAAAGCGCAGGCTTATGAGTCAAATCGTCGGTATCGATTTAGGCACAACCAATTCCTTGATCGGAATCATGGACTCAGGATTTCCCATCCTGCTAGCCGATTCTGAGGGATTTCGTTTGACGCCGTCGATCGTACATTTCCCGGCTTCCGGTGAACCGCTGGTAGGGCGACCAGCGGGGCGGATGAAAGCTATCTCCCCCGAGCGAACGGTTTTTTCGGTTAAGCGACTGATGGGGATTCGTCCTGGCGAGACCGGCAAGGACACTTTTCCGTTTCGAGTCGTCGATACTCAGGGAAAGACCACCATTGTAATCGGCGACCGCACTGTCACGCCGGAAGAAGTCTCCACAATTATTCTTCGTAAGCTCAAGGCGGATGCCGAGAAGTCTCTGGGCGAGTCGATCGACCGGGCCGTGATCACGGTCCCCGCATACTTCAATGATTTACAGCGCCAAGCCACGAAGCGAGCCGGGGAAGCTGCTGGATTCACCGTGGAGCGGATCATCAATGAACCGACCGCGGCCGCATTGGCTTACGGACTCGACCGTTTAAAGGATCGGTCCAGGATTGCTGTGTACGATCTCGGCGGCGGCACTTTTGATATTTCGATCCTCGAACTCAATGAGGGCGTTTTCCGCGTTCTCTCGACTAACGGTAATACGCGGTTAGGAGGGGACGATATTGACCGAGACCTAGTTCGTCTCCTGGAAGAACGCATCACTGCCCGGTATCCGGAGATCCGACATGAACTGAAAGATCCACTGTTTTCTGCGCGGCTCCGCGAGTTGGCACATGACGCCAAGCTGAGACTGTCAGAGGAAAACGCGGTTCAAATCGAAATCCCGTTTCTATCCGGTAATCGCAGATTCAACTATTTGTTTAGCCGGCAGGAATTGGACGCAATTACCCGGCCGATCATTCGCCGGACCCGCTCACATTGTCTGCGGTCTATGGATGACGCCAAGGTTGTCCCTCGCGATCTGGATGAGGTTATCCTCGTCGGCGGAGTTACCCGGATGCCGATTGTCCGTCAGTTGGTCGCCGAGATCTTTCAGCGGCTGCCGAACACCTCTCAAAATCCGGACGAAGCAGTCGCCATCGGCGCCACGATCCAGGCCGGCATCATTTCGGGTGAGATTCAGAGTGTCGTGCTGCTCGATGTGACCCCTTTGTCGCTAGGCGTCGAAACCTTTGGGGGTCTCATGAACGTGATCATCCCCAGAAATACAACCATTCCCTGCAAGGCCGGCGAGATGTTCACCAACGCGGTCGCATACCAGAGGTCAATGCGAATCAAAGTCCTGCAAGGAGAGCGCGAACTCGCCAAAGATAACTGGGAGTTAGGCAGCTTTGAGATTGAATTCGCGCCCGTTCCCAAGGGAGTTGCTCGTGTGGGCATCCAGTTTGAGATCGACGCTAACGGGATTCTTCACGTGTTAGCTCGCGATATCAGTACAGGACAGCAACAACTACTGGATCTAGCCAGTGCGGTCGACGTCTCCGACGAAGCCGTTGAACAGATGATCGCGGAATCGGTTGACCATGCATTCGAAGATATGTCCGAGCGCGTCTGGACTGAGACCGCGATCAAGAGCAATGAGCTTCTACCCGCCGTTAAAAGCGCTTTGACCCTGGTTGGGGACCAATTGACTCAGGAAGACAGGCGGGAGATTGAGACCTTGGTTAACGCGGTGAGCGAGGCGTTGGACAGCAAAGACATCCAGCGGCTAAAATCGGCTAACGCCGCGTTAGACCAAGGCACGCAACATCTCGCGACCTTGTTGATCGACCGAGCCATGTCTGAGGCGGAGAGGCGACGAGCGGGGTAGGGGCGAAGGGGCGAATCGGTCAAAAATTTGGTGGGGCGAGGCTCCCGAACGTCCAAAAGGCGTTCTCAGCGCACTTGATATCCATGATAGATACGTTGTTTTTGGGCGTTACGCTTGCCGAGCCGTTTCGTGGGATGGCAGCACGCTGGGTCACGGCTCGGCACGCCAACCGGCCCAGCATTGTTTCTCGGTTCAACCAAATCGGTCTCTTCGTTTGAGCTGTCTGGCTATTCGGGAGCCTCGCCCACCAAGTTTGAGCGCCCTGTCGCCCATTCGCCGTTTCGCCTTTTCGCCCCTACCGCTCCCCATCCACCCTGGGTAACCGAATAATAAACGTGGCTCCCTCGCCCGGAGAGCTCGTCAATTCAACACTTCCGCCGTGCGATTGGGCGGTGTGCTTCACGATCGATAGGCCTAGGCCAGTGCCGCCGGCATCCCTAGAACGATCCTTGTGAACTCGATAAAATCTCTCGAAGATGTGAGGTTGATCGCTTAGCGGGATCCCCGGTCCATTGTCCTTTACCTTCAGAATGACCTCCAGAGGCGTAAAATCGACCACAATCAGCACCCTGGGCTCCGATTTGCCGCCGTATTTCAAAGCGTTATCAAGCAGATTGAAGATAGCCTGCTCAATTTTGACTGGGTCTGCCTCGATGGTGGGCAGATCCTGAGCGATCCTGGTCTCGACCGCCGCACCTGATGCCTGGATCATCGGCTCGGACTTTTCTAATACCTTTTCAATGCACGATTGGAGCTGGAAACGCTCCCAGTTCAAGTGAGGTTCCCGTGACTCCAACCGGGCCAGCACCAGCAGGTCGTCCACGAGGAGATTGAGCCGCTGGGCGTGTTTGTGCATGATCGCCAGAAAGCGGCGGCGAGTGGCTGCATCCGGACCGGACTCGATTAGCGTCTCCAGGTATCCGGTCAGAATGGAGAGGGGGGTGCGAAGTTCGTGAGAGACGTTGGCGACAAAATCCTTTCGAACGGCCTCCAGGGATCGAATCTGAGTTACGTCGTGAAAAACCACCAAGATGCCCGCTGAACCTTCTTGTTTGGGCCGGCGCAAGCTAACCGAAGTGACTTGAAAATGCTTCGGCACAAACTTCTCGCCTTCTCGGATATCAACTGGGATCTCGTACTCTTGAGGTTGGTGCGTCTCGACGGTCCTCTGCGCCATCTGATGCAAGAGATGATTGCGAAAAACCTCCAAAATCGTCCGCCCTACCGGAACCCTCGAGAAAGAGAACATCCGCTGCAGGCGCTCGTTAACCAATCGGACGGTGAGATCCGAATTCGCGACCAACACACCTTCGCTCATGCTGCCCAGAATCGCCCGGAGGCTCAGATCTTCATCTGCCACCAGTTGAGCCATTTCGCGTTGCCGGTGTTCGATCCTGCGTAGTTGATGATAGATTTCGCGGACTACAGCTGGCCCCTTGCCGCCAGTGCTGATGCGCGTCTCCTCGGCCAGCCGTCGCGTGTCATTGCGAATGCGAAAAAGCTCGCGCCACAAGATCCAGGTTGTGACCGTGGATCCGCACAGGAGAACCGACAGAGCGATTAGCCAAGTTGTCGTCACGGCGCCCGATTCGCCAAGAAACGATAGCCTTCACCGCGGATAGTGACAATTCTATCTGCGGCTTCACCGAGTTTTTCCCGCAGTCGCCTGATGTGGGTGTCCACGGTCCGCGTATCGATAACGTTCTCGTACCCCCAAACGTCTTGTAGCAAAGTCTGGCGTGACAGGGTGCGTCCTCGCCTTTCCAAGAGGGCGACTAACAACTTAAACTCTGTCGTCGTTAACTCGAGGCGTTTGCCATTAACGCTGATCTCGAAGTTATTTTTATCGAGCCGGAATTCATCCACCGTGAGAACAGAGGCGGACTCGACCATTCGGAGCCGCCGCAACAGGTTCTGGATTCGCAGAACCAACTCTCTAGGGCTAAACGGCTTAGTAAGGTAGTCGTCGACCCCCAGCTCAAGACCCAAAATACGATCAGAGATCTCTGCTTTGGCGGTAAGAATGACGACAGGGATAGAGGAGGTCTCCGTTGAGGCTCGGAGTGCTTTAAGCACTTCGATCCCCGTCATATGGGGGAGCATAATATCGAGAATAATGGCGTCAGGACGTCGCTCTTTCGCTGCGTTGAGTCCGCCGGCCCCAGTCAATGCGACGTGGACTTCGAAGCCGGAACGGTGCAAATGATAGCGAACAAGATCAACTACATCCGGCTCGTCATCTACGACTAGGACGGTATTTCGCATGCTCGCCCCGAGCGTAGCCCAATAGGATGAGGGCCATCAAGAATTCGTCCTAAAAAATGATCCGGGCTGCGCACGCCAAGGAGTAGAAGTCGAGAGAAATCGTGCGCAGACCCGAATCGCCTTAACCAATGATGTAGACATGCTCCAGCAGGGAGTGTTCAAAGGTTTCTCCTTTTTTCTTGCGTTCGGGTCGATTTTTCTCTTACTGGACGGTTTTTTGCTCGTGCTTGGGATTCTCGGACTCTCCGCGCCGAAACGCCTGGAGGGGAGCCGCTTTGCAGTGTGGCAGCTCCATCGGTTGGCTACAGGCGGCTCCCGTGAATGACCCAGCGGTTGGAATTACCCAAGATGTTAAGGTGATTGCAGCCGGCAGATCCCAGCAACTGTAGAGCAAACACCTGAATGAAACGTTCCCGGGAGCCGCCCGTAGCCAACCGATTGAGCTGCCATGCTGTAAAAGCGGCTCCCCTCCAGGGCGGTTTGGCGTGACAGGCTGCAGTCCAAATCGACGACGAGGACGACGGCGAATCCCTAAAAGCCCTTATTTCAAACTC
This sequence comes from Verrucomicrobiota bacterium, assembly GCA_019236675.1. Classification (GTDB taxonomy): domain Bacteria; phylum Verrucomicrobiota; class Verrucomicrobiia; order Chthoniobacterales; family JAFAMB01; genus JAFAVN01. The sequence goes on along the minus strand of JAFAIO010000127.1, from coordinate 4,825 downwards.
ACCAATAGATACGCGGTCTCGGATCGCCAATTTAGCGGGATCGCGTAGTTGCGGCCTCCGGTACGCAGATCCGCGCTCAATCTTGGACCAACGATAACGTTAGGCACCGAAATCCGGAAGTCACTGCCGAATTCCTCGCGCGCGTTACCGCTGAGGGTATTCGCGATTTCGCCGACCAAGTCTCGCTTCGCAGCGTCGTCGCGCCGGTCGTCTTTAAGCAGAGCTAGAATGGTTTCGAGCATGTCGCCATTCGCGGTAAAACAAACGGCGCCCTCACAACGTCCGCTTACCGGGATAATTCCAGTGTACTCTAACAAGGGACCCAGTTCGTCCCGCAAGAACGGTGGCTCAATGACCAAAGTCGGTTTCGGCTCCAAAGCCTCGAAATAGCGGCGCGCCATCGTGATGAAAATCCGGATATCTTGGTCGTTCATTTTCACAGCTAATCGGTGAGCAGGAGCTCAAAAGCCTCTCGTAACTCGTCTGGGTTGAGTGGTTTGCATAAAAAGCCGCGAGCACCTCTTTTTAATGCGATTAACGCGGTAGCCCGATCACGCAGCGCGGAAATGATCAAGATCTTGGCCTCCGGATTAATTTTGAGGAGGTTCTCAAGACAGGTCAACCCGTCCATTCTCGGCATTGTGATATCGAGCGTAATCACGTCATGCAGCTTCTCTTGATAGAGTCGAACTGCTTCCTCGCCGTCGGCTGCCTGGTCCACCTCGGCAATGTGACCATTCTCGAGGTCTCGCTGGATTGCCAGGCGGACCACGCTCGAGTCGTCAACAATCAAAAGTTTCATTCATCGAAATCCTGACGCGAAACTCAGTAAAACTTCCCATCTTAGAACTCACTTTAATCTCGCCGCCGAATCGTTTAGCTAGATCTTGCACCGCGTCCAGCCCAACACCGCGGCCGGCGTCGCGAGTCGATTGTTCAAGAGTAGTAAATCCCGGTTTAAACAACAGATCAGTGAGCTCAGCCTCGCGCCACTGCCCGATCGCCGCTTTGTCTGCAAATCCGGCTTCCACAGCCCGCCTGCGAAGGGCAGGGAAGTCTAACCCTCTTCCATCGTCTCGCACCCCAAATTCAAACCAATGCGGGTCCGGTCGACAAGAGAAAATGTGAATATCACCGACAGGATGCTTACCGCTGTTTACTCGGTGAAACGGCAGCTCAACGCCATGGGCGGCGGCATTGCGTACGAGCTGAGTTAAGATGGTGTGAACCGTTTCCGGTAGCGATTTAGGCTCAGCCGGAATTGGCGCAGCCACATTGAAAGTTACGTGCACCCTTTTGCCGCTTCTCCGGGCGACCTCTTCCGCAAGTTCGGCCAGAGCGTCGAACTCGCCATTGTGTGTTGACGCTTTGTTGCTGAAGACCTTTTGCATCTCGAGCAATCGATCAATCAGCTCCCTCGTCATATTGATCCGGTCCCTCATTTGCCCTAGACCGGTGGTGACGGGCAGAAAGTGTTCTCCGGAAATAAAACCTGCCTGCTGGATGGCAACAACCTCCTCCTCGAGCTGGTTGGCCAGGTTCTCAAAGTAGGAAAGATGGATTACGGTCGCGTTTCCTTTGATAAGATGGAGCGACCGCGAGATTGTCTGTAACAGACGGGTGTATCGATCCGAGCGTTGTTCCGCCGTTTCTCCGGTTTTGCTTACAAATTGGCCTGCCTCGAGGGCCTTTACCATATTGTCGGTTTGGGTCTCAGTATGGGTCAGGAATTCCTGCAGGGTGCGCGGATCAACGTGCATTATCCCGAACAGCATTTCGATCTGGCTTTGGGCTCTTGCCTCGCTTTCACGAATTTGCCGTTTCAAAGACACACTTGTGGTGACATCTAGTGCGGTAACCATGATTTGCGCCGGCTTCCCGGCTGCGAGAACCCGATTGAAGCGGAACTCTAAGAAGCGGGTCCGGTTGCCTCCTTTCGGATCGTGTTGACGAAATTCGACTTCGAGTAACGGGTTGGTCTGCGCAATCAGTTTGTCCTTGATCTTAGGGTTCTGGAGCAACTCCAGGTATAACGTTGTTGCTTCCAACGTTGCCGGTGAGAGTACCGGCTCCAACGTTTGGCCGGTTGGCCGTAGCAGATCTAAGAAGTGAAGACCCACGATCTCACGATGAAAAATCTCTAACGTTGCCCTCGAGTAACCGGGTTGAATCATGAGGTCAGGCCCAATCAGGAACAATCCCTCGTTAACCGTCTCCAAGATCTTCCTGATTTGATTGGTCCCGGCTACTACTTGATCAACCATCGTATTAAATCGGGAAGCCAGGAACCCGACTTCGTCCGAAGTCATGACAGGAGCTCGGGCCGATAGATCTCCGCCACCGATCTTTTCAGCTGTTGCCACCAGTTGCCCGATGGGGCCCAAAAGGAAGTGGGAGAAGAGGATGATACCTCCAATCGCAAAAACGAGAATCACCAGACCGCCAATAGCGACCAGGCGCGCGAGATCTTGGGCCGGTTTGAAGGCTTCGTCGGTATCGATCCTGATGACCAGACCCCAATCGAGGTCCTGGAGCGGTAACATACCGAAAACTCCGAGTGATTCTCGGCCGCGTTCATCAACGAAGGTTACCTCCCCCACTCCCTTTTGGGCTTTCTCCGAAAACAGCCCATCAACGGCCTGGTTGTGCAATGGAAAAGCAAGGATCGAAGTCCGCCCACCCGGCGAACCGTTTTCATTGTAGCTCGGAGTTGTCACCTCCTGCGGCAGCTCTTGTAGAAATCGGGATTCGGTTCGCAAACGCCGGTCAGGCCCCACGATATACGCTTCTCCGGATCTTCCTAAGCCAACCTGGGTCCAATGTTCGTCGAACGTGATGATGCTGGTTATCTGGCGACTATCGATCTCATGGACCAAAACCCCTTGCTGCTCGCCTAGCCGGTCGCTGATGGCGCAGCCGAGAAACATCACCGGCCGGTTGTTTCTTGCCGGATAGTCTTCCAGATCGGTGACCATCACATGATCTGAGTCCGCCGAAGTACTTGACCCTGGAGGGCCATACCAGGCGCCCACAAACACTTTTTTGAGGTTGGTGTTGGATAACCACCCGCTCGTAACGCTCGTGCCGAGATCCCAACTTTTCCCAAACGAGTAAACGACGTTGCCTCGATTATCGATAAAGAGCAGGTCGTTATAGCGGTTTCGTCCGACCACGGCCTCAATCGACGGCTGATAGCGTTCGACCGCTCTGGCGTAGGTCGTCTTTGAAAATGCGGTTCGGACCTTTGATGCCAGAGAATCGGTGCTGCGGTTTTCTAAAGCAGGCTCGTTTCTATCTCCCGCGCCAAAATCTGCCGAGTTTCCAAGGACGTAGACGTATTGAATGATGACGCCTTCGCGGCTCAGATCCGCTATCTGAGCGAGAGCGCGTTTGGAAATATCAAGGGCAGACATGCTCGCGAAATACTTTTCGTACGCAATCCGGAGCTGGTCCCGAAGGCTACTGATCAGGGCGTCGTCCACCGGCAACCCGGCGTCTTCCAGATCGTCAATCAACTCCTGGTAGCCCGCGGATAGTTCCGAGGCCGCGTACCGAAAAGTCTGGCTCTCAGCCTGAGTAGCGATACCCCGTCGATGATCGGCGAAGAATCGGGAAATGACTTCTGAAAAAGACTCACGCAACGACCGGAATCCATCGAGCCTGGCCCGTCGCAATGCGTCGGAAGATAGGAAAAAGGCGGCCGACGAAAGACCCAAGATCGCAATGCTCAAAAGCGCCAGCGTGAAAAGTAATAACTTGTCGCGGATAGAATGGCCGCGCGGACCATCCGCTGGTTGATACTCAGGCAAGACTGGACTCGGGTCGTTTTGTGGAACCTTCACTCTACTAAATCCAATCTCATCTACGAGATTGGCACAAAAGTTTGTAGGCTAGCATACGCTGCGGAAAATCCCAAGGTGAATGATCAAAACTAAAATCCGCTTGGCGAATACCGAAGTTGAGGTACTCTAAAACCCCTTGGGAAACGGTGGTCGTAGCTCAATGGTAGAGCCCTGGATTGTGGTTCCAGCTGTTGCGGGTTCGAGTCCCGTCGACCACCCCACCATGGGGGCTCGCCTTAGGCTCGCCGGCAATAGCAAATAGAAAATCGCAAAATAGCAAATCGGGCGCTTTCCTGTATGGCGCGCACTTTCCCCGAACTTCTTATTGAAGCCAGGGATCCACTGAGCAAGGAGGCGTTATTTCTGCTTAAAGAAGCGGCACTGGAGGCTCGACGGCTTTACTCGGACTTAATCGACCCGGCGGCACCGATGCCGACTAACCAGCCGTCTCGGCCGGGCGATCTCTATCTTATCGCTTTCGTGGACGGAAACCCGGTGGGTTGCGGAGCTCTGAGAAAACTGGACGATAGGGCGGCAGAAGTCCGCCGGATGTACGTCCTTCGTCAGGCCCGCCGTGCCGGTATCGCCCGGGCCATTTTAGTCCGCCTGGAAGAAGAAGCGTGTCTGCTTGGATACGAAACGCTTTTGCTTGAAACCGGCAACCGCCAAGGCCCCGCGATGTCCCTCTATGAATCCTACGGATTCACTCGAATCCTGCCTTTCGGACCGTACGTTAATGATCCGACCAGTGTTTGTTATTCGAAACCGTTGGCAGGGTGAGCCCTGGCAATTGCCGTGCCACGAAGCGGCTATAGAACACGACCCAGGGCTCCAGCCTGGCTCCAGCCCTGGGTTCCACGGATGCGAAAAGCGCCCTGAAAGTGGCGCCCGAAGTAAAGCTATCAGGGCCTGTGCGTGTTGATTTTATCAGCTGCGCCAAAATCGGGGCTCATCAGAGGCAGTAATCACACCAAATCTTCACG
>JAFAIO010000042.1 GCA_019236675.1 Verrucomicrobiota bacterium | reverse complement strand
CTGCATTTCCTACCATCGAACCGGACCACCATGACCGGCGATCTACTCCTGGTCGATGCGGGCGCGGAAGTAGGTCGTTATGTGATCGATGTCACCCGCACCTATATCGTTGGTGATAACCCGGACCCGTTTCAGCGTGACCTCTATCAGATCGTTTTGGCGGCTGAACAGGCCGGGATTGCCGGATGTACTCTTGGGGCTGAATGGAAGGAACTGCATCTTCGGATCGCCACGCAAACAACCGAAGGATTGATTCAGCTTGGCTTGTTGCAAGGCTCCGCCGTGAGCCTGGTTGAACAAGGCGCTCACCAGCTCTTTTTTCCACATGGACTAGGGCATCTTGTCGGTCTCGGCGTACGCGACGCCAGCGGCCTACTCCCAGGCAGACAAAAAGACGCGAGTGCGAAGTTTTCAAACCTGCGGATGGATCTACCGCTACAAGAAAACTATGTCACTACCGTTGAGCCCGGAATCTATTTCATCCCCGCTATTCTCAACAGTTCGACTAACCGGGAACGATACCACGACTGTGTCAACTGGGAGCTAGCGGAACGCCATCAAACCCTGGGCGGTATCCGGATCGAGGATAACGTCTTGGTGACCGCTGATGGGCCGGTTGTGTTGACCAGCGACATTCCAAAGACGTGGGAGTGAGGAGTGGCACTGTAAGCAGTGAGCAGTGAGCGGTAAGCAGTAAGCAATGAGCAGTAAGCAGTAAGCAGTAAGCAGTAAGCAGTAAGCAGTACTGATATTACTTCCGCTGGTCTATTAACCTCCGAACTGCTTGCTTTTTACTGCTTACTGCTTACTTTTCTGCCACTTCGCGGCACATGTGCCGTACTCCGGCGTACGACCAGCTCGGGCCGGAGTGGCACTGTAAGCAGTGAGCGGTAAGCAGTCAGCAGTACTGATATTACTTCCGCTGGTCTATTAGCCTCCGAACTGCTTATTTTTTACTGCTTACTGCCTACTTTTCTGCCACTTCGCGGCGCGTGTGCCGTACTCCCGCGTACCACCAACTCCGGCCGGAACACTCGCCGGAGAACCGCGCCTGGTGTGCCCCGGATTCTGGCGAACAGAATGTCGAGACTCTCCCGAGCCATGACATCGAAATCTGAAGTAGCGGTCGTTAATGGCGGATTAAAGAAACGGCTCTCCGGCATATTATCGAAGCCCACGACGGACACTTCGCCAGGAACATCGATACCGGCTTCATGCAAAGCCAGCAGGGCGCCCATCGCAATCAAATCGTTAGCTGCGAAAACGGCCGTGAATCTTTTTCGCGAACTCTTTATTAGTGCTTTCATGGCGTCGTAACCGCCGTCGGGTGTCCAGGGAGTATGCACAGAGGGCCCGGGTTCAAGTCCGGCGGTTTGCAGTTCGGCCAGCCAGCCTTTGCGCCTGAACTTCGAGCTTCGATAAACCCCGTCGCCAAGCAGGCCGGCGATCCGAGTGTGGCCGAGCGAAATCAGGTGCCGGGTTGCTAACCGGGAACCGAGTACATGATCGACCCGGAACGATGGGAAGAAATTTCCTCCGTCAATGTCGAGCGTAACGAATGGGATCGTGCCCATGGCGGCTGCCAATTCTGGTTTGTCGACTTCGACCGGGACATCAATCAGGAGTCCTTCGGCCGAGGCCGCTACCAGCTGTTCAGCTCCTGTCTTGGCTTCCGCGATCGTCAAGTTCCGCAATCCAAAGATCATCAGGGTATAACCATGTAACCGAGCTTCCTGTTCCAAACTAAGAATGGCGTGAGCTGGTCCATAAATCCCAGGATCATCGGTGACGAGTCCGATCACCGTGGAACGCCGATTCGCTAGAAATCGCGCCGCCTGATTTGGCTTATATCCGAGGGCGTTGATAGCTTGGAGAACACGCTCCCGGGTTTCGGGCAACACACGCGGATGATTGTTAATGACCCGCGAAACCGTCTGATGCGAAAGGCCTAAGACCTTAGCGACATCATTAAGGGTTGGCGGTTTCACACCCGAATGATTCTTCATAGTTGAAATTCACCACCAAGACACAAAGAACACGAAGAAGACAGAATAAAAACCGATCTTGGTGTTCTTTGTGTCTTTGTGGTGAAATTTAGCGTTTTCTAGGGTTTGACGCAGGATCATGTTGGCGCTAACATGGCGCGGTTTCCAATCTTTTCTTTAACCAGTTCCTCCCCCTCGAAACTACCGTGAAATCTACGCTTGCCCCCTGTCTCGTTGCCGCTGGCCTCATGCTGGCGTTCAACTCCGTCGTCGCTGTCGATGCCAACGTCTCCGCGAATCTACGGCTAATGGCCTTTGGGAATGCCGCTGAGCTCAAGGCGGTTACTAACGCGGTGGCTCGTTTCAACCAGAAATATCCCAACGTGAAAGTGGAGATCGCCATCGACCCGATATCGAACGGGTGGGGTGATTATGTCACTCACGTTCTCTCCCAATTCAATGCGAATAACGCCTACGATGTTTACGGCACCGCCATCGAAACCTTCCGTACCTTCGAGACTCGCCAACTGTTCATTACGCTAGACGACTATATCGCGGGCCACGCCACCTATTCGGACTTCGATCCTGCCCTCTTCAAGTATGCGTCTAATGGCGGCAAAACCTATTTCATCCCGATCACCTGGAACAACATCATGATCAACTACAATCGGAAGTTGTTCAAAGACGCGGGTGTGGAATTTCCGAAAACCGGTTGGACCTGGAATGATCTTCGGGAGACAGCCAAGAAATTGACGGTACGCGATGCTGCCGGCAATGTTAGCCAATTCGGTTACGAGGTTCCTAATCAGTTCTTTTTCGTGCAGCCCTGGTTTTACTCAAATGGAACGTCTATCCTGAACGCGGATTGGACTGCGTCCAATATGCTTGATCCGAAAGTGTCGGAGTCGCTGCAATTTCTATACGACCTGATCCATGTCGACAAGGTGTCTCCGATACCGGGCAAAGATACCATGGACAATCAGTTCATGGCGGGACAAGTCGCGATGATTTCCCGCGGGCATTGGATTGTTCAGAACGCGAAAGCAGCGAACTTGGATATGGATATCGCCATCCCGCCCAGCAAAGCCAACGACGATACGGTCATCGGCTTCGGTGGTTACGGAGTCTCGAAGACGTCAAAGAATCCGGACCTTGCTAAGGAATTGGTAGGCGAACTTACCAGTTTCGAAACGCAGAAAGAAGAAGGTGAGGGAGGCGGAGGAGTGCCCGGGCGCAAGTCGGCAGCTGAGACCGAGGCATTTCTTGCGTATCCTCCCAGCGCGTCGCTTTACTATCAGACTCTGCCTCACACCCTGCCGGTGCCATCGCCGGCAAATTTCCAGGAGGTCGAAAAGATCTTTATCCGTAACTATACCGCGATGATGGCCGGTGAGATCTCGATCCCGGACGGCGTCAAACGCGCTGACCGCGAAATCAACGAATCATTCAAACGCTTGGCGGAACGACAGGCGAAATAGAGACCACAGACCAAATTTTGATATCCGCAGATTACACAGATTAACGCAGATTTCGGCCTGCAGTCGGATGTACGCAGTCGGCAAATGGAACTCGGCATCACGAAAGATCTGTTTCCAGTCTCGGCAGTGTCCCGCCTCAGAACGAAATCTGCGTAATCTGTGTAATCTGCGGATGATGCAGGCTGTTCTCGTCCTCGGAAGACATTTTCTCACGGGGTCGCTAGTTATTAACGGTTGGTTTTATGAGCGCGCGGTACCGATATGCCTGACGAACTAACAAACCTTCGAGGACGAGGACGAGGACGAGGACGATTTCGATGGAGATGATAGCCCGAACTAGATCCGATCTGGAAAAGGCCCAGACCCGTGCGGGCTATCTTTTCATATTGCCGTCATCGGTTCTCTACGCAGTTTTTGTGCTGGCGCCGGTCATCGTTACGTTCATTCTGAGTTTTACTTATTATGATCCAATGGCCGGTTCGCATTGGGTAGGCCTGGAGAATTTCCAACGTTTCTTCACCGGCGACCGCTCGCTCCAGATCTTTGGGAACACCCTCTGTTTCTCCTTGTTTGCTGTGACTGGGAATGTTGTGGTCGGGCTCATGTTAGCGCTCGCCTTGAACCGGGCCATGCCGGCTTTTCTACTCTATTTGTTTCGCCTGGCCTATTTTCTCCCGGTAATTATCGCAGCCGCTTTTGTATCGATCGTTTGGGGATATTTCTACGGTGATGACCTGGGTGTGATCAATTACTACCTGGTTCACCTTGGGCTGCCGTCCGTTCACTGGCTGACTTCGAGCCAAACCGCGATGATGTCGATTGTGATCATGGACGTCTGGAAGAACACGGGATTTTTCATGATCATTTTTATCGCGGCGCTACAAGGCGTGCCCAGAAATATCATGGATGCAGCTATCATGGACGGATCTTCTTATTGGCGCCGTTTTTTTCGGATCGTGTTACCGTGGATATCTCCGGTGGTCTTCTTCGCGATTGTGTACGCTTCGATAGGCGCACTCCAGGTGTATGAGTCGATTGTGATATTGACGCGGGGCGGACCGGGGGACGCGACCCGCTCGATGTCGATCTATATCGTGGAGGAAGCGTTCGACAATTTCGAGATCGGCTATGCAGCTTCCATCTCGGTCATTATGACGTTAGTCATTTTAGTGATTACCACCCTCCAGTTGTTCGCGTCCCGGCGTTGGGTCCGGCACTAGGGGTGAACAGTGAACAGTGAACAGTGAAAAGTGAAAGGTGAAAGGTTCTTCACATAGCCGCGCTAGGTGGCGAATAGAGAGAATCGCTCGGGCGTTTGCTTTCTTGCGGTGCGTTCCCGGCATTCCCGCGCGTTCCCGGCGTTTCCAGGAGCCATAGGAAAACGATAATGCAGACGAAAAGTGCCCAGCGTTGGATTGATCGGATTATTATCGCCATCATGGCGGTGCTAGGCGTGTTCATGGTGCTGCCGTTCGCTTGGTTGTTCAGTATGTCGTTTCGGGCGCCCGGTGAAGCCTATAAGATGCCGCCTAGTTTTCTGCCGCCTAATCTGGATTTCAGAAACTATTCGGCGGTTTTGCATTCCAGTGTGCCTTTCTTACAGATTTATTGGAACAGCTTGATGGTCGCGGTGGTAGTGACGATTGGACAACTCATTACCTGTACGCTGGCCGCCTTTGCATTCGCGCGGCTGACGTTTCCCGGACGCGACAGCATATTCTTTATATTCTTAATCGGGCTGATGTTCCCGGCGCAGGTTACCATCATCCCTATTTACCTCGGGTTTGCTAGGGTGGGGTTGCTGAATCATCCGATCGGTCTAGCGATGATGTATCTGACGTCGAGCTTTGGCATCTTTTTAGTTCGTCAGTTCATGCGGTCACAACCGAAAGCTTTGGAAGAAGCCGCCTTGATGGATGGAGCCGGTTACTTCAAAATTTTCTATCGAATTTCATTGCCGCAATTGAGACCGGCGCTCTCGGCGCTGGGGATCATCACTTTTACTCAAACCTGGAATTACTATTTCCAAGCGCGCGTTTTGCTGGAACCACAGCCCGCGATGACGTTACCGATCGCCATGGACCTTCTGCGCGGATACATGGCGTCCGGTAATCTGTCGGTGGTAATGGCCGCGATGAGCATGGCGGTGTTGCCGGTAATTCTGATCTTTTTGTTAGCGCAGAAGTTAGTGATCGAGGGCGTGACCATGAGCGGGATAAAGTCATGAGCGAGCGTGAGCGGACAGGGAGAGATCGCGTCCCCGTGGTTCTTTGTTTTCCAGGGCAAGAAAGCTGGTTGATCGACGATCAAAGTAGGTGCTCACGCTTAGACGATCTTTCCGGGGGCCGAAGACGGGTGCACTCCTACATGCGCCATCTGTCTCGCAAGCCAGACGGCGTTCCGCGGGTTGACTACCGCCGGTCGGCCTCGCTAGCGAGGCAGCGCTCCACGAAGCCACTCCTTGAACTACTCAAATGACTCCTGTCGATAATCGGTTTATTTACACGGGCGAACGTCGCGGATACGTCGCTTTCCCCCTTGGTGGAATTGGCACCGGCAGTGTGTCGCTAACCGGTAGCGGACGGTTGGTCGATTGGAGCATTCGTAACCGTCCCGCGATTCACCAATTTAACGGTTACAGCCATTTTGCCATCAAAGCGGAGCAGGGTGACCGGTTACTCGGCGCCCGAGTATTGAATGGTCCATACGAAGGCGTTCCCACGGGTTCACCCAGTGTGCGCAAGTTCGACGGGTTCGGCTTTGGCGCTAATCGCGATACGTTGGCCGGAGTCCCGCATTTCGATGATGTGACCTTTATCGGCCGATTTCCAGTGGCTGAACTCGAATTTCATGAGGCGGCATTTCCCGGCAAGGTGCAGATGACAGCCTTCAGCCCCTTTATTCCGCACAACGACCGGGACTCATCGATGCCGGTCGCATTGTTCCGATTCAGTATCGAAAACAACACTGCTGCCGCGATCGACTACACAGTAGCCGGGACCCTCGGTAACTATGGCTGTGATAGTGGCGTTCACACCTTTTATCAAAATGAGGGACTAAGTATCCTTCATTTTACTTCCGCCGACGGCGGCAACTCCGAGGAACCAGGCGATTTAGCGATCATCACGGATGGTGACGAGGTCGAACACGTCGATTATCATTTCCGGGGCCAATGGTTCGATAGCCTGGCCCGTTATTGGCGCGAATTCGCGCGGCCAGGAAGACTTCGGGAACGCGTTTATCAACAACCGCGAGCGGTCAAAAATATGTTCCAACAGCCTGAGCACGGTACTCTGGCAATCCGGGTCCGGGTTGAGCCGGGTGAGACGCGGGATGTGCGTTTCGCGCTGAGCTGGCACTATCCGTTTGGCAGTATCTACTGGTTTGACCGGGAAGGGCCGGGCAGTCCCGGTTTTCCGGGTTTGCCGCCATCCTGGAAAAACTATTATGCGACTCAATGGGAGGATTCGACAGGTAGCGGAACGGACGCATTCAAACGTTGGCGCCTGCTGGAAACTCAGACTGTCGCATTCCGCGATTCATTGTTTGGTTCGTCGTTGCCTCCGGAGATTGTCGATGCCGTAAACGGCACGCTCGGCATTCTTCGTTCCGCTACGGTCATCCGCCTGGAAGGCGGCGAGCTTTGGGGATGGGAAGGGCAACATCCCAGCGAAGGTTCGTGCGAGGGCAGTTGTACTCATGTTTGGAATTACCAACAGACGCTTGCCAATCTGTTCCCAGTCCTCGAGAGGTCGTTGCGGGAGACCGAGTTCACCTACAATCAGTTGCCCAGCGGAGGTCTTACTTTTCGGCAAAGGCTCCCGCTCGGGTCCGGCTTCGACATCATTGGTCCCTGCGCCGACGGTCATTTCGGCGCAATCATCAAAGCGTATCGCGAATGGAAAAACCTGGGTGACAACGACTGGTTGCGGCGATTTTGGCCAAACATTAAACGCGCGCTCGAATACGCTTGGTCGCCGGCGAATCCGGATCTGTGGGATCCGAAAAGAACCGGGGTACTATGGGGACGCCAACATCACACGTTGGATATGGAGTTGTTCAGTCCTAGTTCGTGGTTGACTACCATGTACTTGGCCGCGTTGAAAGCGGGTGCGGCCATGGCCCAAGCAATGGGGGACTCGGATTTCGCCAAAGAATGTTTGGATCTGGCTGCCAAAGGGGGAGCCTATGTCGATCGCGAGCTATTCAATGGACGCTACTATATCCAAAAAATTGATCTGTCTGATCGGTCCGTGCTTGCTCCTTTCGATCAGGATCGCAAAGCAGGCGTGCTTGGTGAAGCGTTCATGGAAGCGTATTGGTCGGAAGAATATGGCGAGGTTAAATATCAAATCGGCGAAGGATGCCTTGCGGATCAAATCCTAGGTCAATGGCACGCGGACACCGCTGGGCTCGGCGATTTGCTGGCTCCAGAAAACGTGCTGACGGCGCTTAAGACCGTGTTCGAGCAGAACTATCTGGCCGATCTCCGCGATCATTTTAATCCATGCCGGGTATATGCTTACGAAAACGAGGGCGGCCTGCTGAATTGCACTTGGCCGGAAGGGGTAAATAAACCGGCATTGCCGGTGCCTTACGCCGAAGAAGTCTGGACGGGCCTGGAGTATATGCTGGCTTCGCATCTGATCCTGCGGGGCTTGGTTGAGGAAGGCCTTACTATCGTTCGCAGCGCCCGTGCCCGGCATGATGGTTCGCGCCGTAACCCGTGGAATGATATGGAGTGCGGAAGTTATTATATCCGAGCGTTGTCGAGTTATGCTCTGGTAAACGCCTACTCCGGCTTTAGCTTTGATCAACGCTCCGGGGAGATCGGCCTGAGACCCGCCCATTCCGGAGACGGGATTTATTTTTGGTCAGCTGGACGCGGTTGGGGTGTGATCGAAATTAAAAAGGTTAGAGTGAATGTCGCGGTGAAAGGTGGTGAACTCACTCTGTCTCGGGTTCGGCTTCCAGGTCGCTCTTGGAGTACTGCTACGGTGGATGGACAAATCGCGGGACGCGACGGTGATGCGATCTTACTCGAAAAAGAACGAACTCTGACGGCCGGTGATAGTCTGGCCGTTGAATTGAATTGGGATGGCGAAGCTTGAGCTAAAAGACGTCCGCAAAAGCTTCCAGTCGCTGGAAGTGATTCACGGCATCAATCTGACCGTTGAGGACGGATCGTTCACGGTGTTCGTAGGACCATCCGGGTGTGGTAAGTCCACGCTCTTACGGATGATTGCCGGCCTTGAAGAATTGACCGCTGGCGAAGTGCATATCGGCGGCCAACGGTGTGATCATCTGTTGCCCTCAGCGAGAGGAATGGCCATGGTCTTTCAGACCTATGCTCTCTACCCGCATATGAGCGTGTACGAGAATCTCAAGTTTGGCCTGGTGAATCAGAAACTGCCGAAGGTGGAGATTGATGCCCGGATCAGGCGCGCCGCCGATATCTTGCGAATTTCTGAGCTTCTGTCGCGGCGGCCGTCCCAACTCTCCGGTGGTCAGAGTCAAAGGGTGGCTATCGGCCGCGCGATTGTGAAGGAGCCGGGTGCTTTCCTTTTTGATGAACCGCTATCCAATCTCGACGCAGAGTTACGGGTTAAGATGCGGAGTGAGATCGTGAGTCTGCATCGCCGGCTGAAATCAACCATGGTGTATGTCACGCATGACCAAGTCGAGGCAATGACGATGGCGGATCGGATCGTCGTTCTGCGGGAAGGAACTGTCGAACAGATTGGAGCCCCGATCGAGCTATATGCCCGGCCACGGAACCAGTTTGTTGCCTGTTTTCTTGGCACCCCGCAAATGAATCTCCTGAAAGCGAAGATTCAGAGCACCAACTCAAAAGCGACGGGTCTTGCCATCGACGACGGGCGTGCGACGATCGATGCGGCTGCGAACGGGACGAACGCTTTGGTTGGCGCGGATTGTAAGGTGGGGATCCGTCCAGAACACCTAACGCTGTCTGATAACGGCCCCATCAAAGGAACTGTTATTGCTACCGAGATGCTCGGTTCCGAGACTATCGTTTTCGCCTGCTTGCAGTCAGGTGAAAATGTGACTGCGTCCGTCCGCGGAATCCGAAGCCTGCCTCAAGGCACCGCCGTCCATCTTTCGGTTAGTTCCCGTTTTGTTCATGTGTTTGATGATCAAGGGTTAGCACTCCCGTCGCTTCGCCCGTGGCGCGAAGACTATCTCGAAGCATAACCGCTTCGAGAAATAGCAAATAACAGAT
>JAFAIO010000449.1 GCA_019236675.1 Verrucomicrobiota bacterium | reverse complement strand
AGACGATGCTCTTCGAGCTTAAGGAACTTCTTGTAGAGGTTCAGTCTTTCTCGAAGCCGCTCCTTGCCTTCGGAAACAAGTTGTCGCTCGGCATGAGCCAAGATTTTTTCGAGATGTTGAGCCATCAGTCAGGCAACTAATCAATCTAAGCCACGAATGGGCACGAATGCACTCTCAAACCGAACCGCGAATGGACGCGAATGGACACAAATAAAGGGTCTCTAACCCCTGGCGGTGACTGGAGCGTCTTGAGACTATAGAAAGTTACGTGCTCGCTAGCACGATCCGCGGACGAGGAAACAAACTTTGTAAGCATCTGACGACAAATTATTCGCGTTCATTCGCGTCCATTCGCGGTTTCTAGTTTTTCTTTGCGGTCTTTCGCGGCTATCCTTTTGATTTCGCGGGGTTCATTCAACCATTGAGCCTAGCCGGTCGCGGAGTTGTCCTAGTCGCCCCAGAAAGTCAGCCTCTCGTTTGCGGTGCTCTTCCACAACTGCAGCCGGGGCCCTATTCACGAAGTTCTCGTTGGCTAACTTCTTACGTACCGTCTCAAGTTCTTCCTCTAGTTTTGCGATTTCGCGCGTCAGACGTTGCTTTTCCGCGTCCAGGTCCACAGAGCCTTCCAACGGCAAGAACACTTGCCCGATCGGGGTGATCGCAACCGGCTCACCCCGAGCTGCTTGATAGTTGGGCATCACTTCCAGAGGATCTGATCCGCAAAGGCGGCCAAACACAGTGAAATCCCCAGCTACTTCGGGCTTCAAAACGATCCGGATCTTTTTGTTCGACGCAATCCGGTATTCCGCCCGCAGATTTCGAGTAATCGAGGTTGCCTCATAAACCGCGGTAGCAAACCGCACGGCCTCTTCGGCCGGCGGCAGATCGACCCGCAGATCTGAAAGCGACGCAAATTGAATACTGCCAGAGCCGTAACCCATCCGCTGCCAAAGCTCTTCGGTGATATGAGGCATGAACGGATGGAGCAATCGGATGACGGACGAGAGCACCCGATCCATAACCCAAAGAGCACCCGAGCGATCCTTCTCGTTCTGCAATTCCGTTTTCGCCGCCTCCAAGTACCAATCGCAAAAGTCGCTCCAGAAGAAGTCGTATAGGGTCTGGGCGATGTCCGTGAAAAGGTACTCGGCGTAGCCTCGTTCGATCCGATCGATCGCCTGGTTGAGCTGAGCAAGAATTTTGACCGAATAAGGCGAGAGACTCGAGACAGCCGGTTGCTCGTCGGCGCTCGCACCCTGGAGCTGGCGAAAGCGAAATGCATTCCACAGCTTGTTCGCAAAGTTCCGCCCCTCCTCGATTTGCTTCTCGTCGAATCGGATATCTTGACCATGCGGAGCAGTGCGCAGCAGGCCGAACCGAAGCCCGTCAGCCCCATATTTGGCGATTAACTCCAAGGGATCAGGCGAGTTCCCCAGGCTCTTGGACATTTTGCGGCCCTGCGAATCCCGAATGATCCCAGTAAAGAACACATCCTGAAAAGGCCGCTGGCCTTGGTACTCAAAGCCCGCCATGATCATTCGGGCCACCCAAAGAAAGATGATGTCAGGGCCCGTCACCAGATCGTTGGTCGGATAAAAGCGTTTTCTCATGCTGGGTGTCATGGTGGCAAATGGCCAAAGCCACGCTGAAAACCAGGTATCCAACACATCCGGGTCTTGCTCCCAGTTCTCCGGATCCGGTGGGGGTTCAGTTGCTACGTGGAGCCGGCCGGGTTCGCTCCGATGATACCAAACAGGAATTCTGTGACCCCACCAAAGCTGCCGGCTGATACACCAATCCTGGATATTCTCGATCCAGTGTTCGAGGTTCTTGATCCAACGTTCCGGCCGCAGGCGGATCTCGCCTGACCGCACCGCTTCCAAGGTCCGTTCAACTTGGGGGTAACGAAGAAACCACTGTTCACTGAGCCTTGGCTCAATCGGAACCTTAGCACGCTCGCTATAACCCACGGTGTGCTCATACGGCTCCTCTCGGACCAACAACCCAAGGTCTCGGAGCTTCTCAACAGCTATCTTACGTGCCTCGGAACGATCCACGCCCGCAAATTCCGCCCCGGCCAGCTCATTCAAAGTCCCATCCGGATTGAGAACATCGATGATCTCAAGTCCGTGGCGTTGACCGATCTCAAAGTCGACCTTGTCGTGCGCCGGGGTAACTTTCAAAACTCCGGTGCCAAATTCAATATCGATCGCTTCGTCCCCAACGATCGGAATTTCAACTCGAGGGAAGGGCCGCCAGCAATGTTTCCCAATGAGGTGCGCATACCGGTTATCCCGCGGATTAACCGCAACACCGGTGTCTCCCATCAACGTTTCAGGACGCGTGGTGGCGATTTCAAGAAATTGACCGGGCAATTCGACAATTTCGTATCGCATCACATACAGGAACCCTTTGACCGGCGTCGGTACGACCTCTTCGTCGGATAAAGCGGTCAAAGAGCCCGGATCCCAATTGACCATCCGTTTACCCCGGTAAATTCGCCCTTTATTATAAAGGTCAACAAACGTGGCTCTCACTTCGCGCGTGTAATCCGGGTCCATGGTAAATCGTTCCCGGGACCAATCGCAGGAGCAGCCGAGCCTCTTAAGCTGCTCAATGATGATGCCGCCGTGGCGCTCTTTCCATTCCCAGACGCGCTTAGCAAATTCTTCCCGGCCAAGATCAAACCGGGACTTCCCTTCCTTGCGAAGCTGTCTTTCCACCACGGTTTGGGTCGCAATCCCGGCGTGATCGGTTCCGGGCAACCAGAGCACTTCGTTGTCCAGCATGCGCGCTCGGCGCGCGAGAACATCTTGGATTGTGTTGTTCAACACGTGCCCCATCGTTAGGACCCCGGTCACATTCGGCGGAGGTATCACGATGGCGTAACCCGGCTTCGGCGACCGGATCTTTGCGTGGAAGTCTTTGTCACGGATCCAGTTGCGGTACCATTTCGGCTCAACGGCTCCGGGTTCGTAGGCTGTGGAAATCACTTCCATTGGGATTTCGAATCTGTCCCGAGCGGGACTGTTCTGCAACTATCGAACGTAGAGGAGAGGGGGGGATGTCACAGTACGGAAAGGCCACAAAGAACACAAAGACTGAAACCGGGATCTGGTTTTTAGGTCTTTGTGTCCTTTGTGATCTTTCCGTACTGTGGATTTTCCGTTGTCTCCCCCAGAACGATTCCGACGTCACATGGAGGTGTCGCAAACGGACGCTTCGGAACGGTCAACAGAGCCCAGCGGCTCGCGCGATCATGATGGACCCGGCCCCGACGATTACTGCGCCGATAGCCCGGGCGACACTTTCACCGGCCGGTGCTAGGCGTTCAACGGTTACCGCCACAGTCACCGCAGCCATCACGCGCAGGTCCATGACTCCTACAACGAGCAATATCGTCATCAAGCCAGCGCAACAGTGGCAGCAGTTGAGACCGAGGTGAAGTCCGTGTCGCCAAGCCGTGCCGGCGTCCGCTTGCAACCTACAGTTGAGCTCCGTGTTCCGGCAGCAGGCTAGATGGTGTTTCTTCCAAGCAGTGAATTGGAAGGCGCCCGCGATCAGGACGACCACGGCGACGGCCATCGGAACAGCACGCGCCAACGCCGTCATCTGCATGTCGAGCTCAGCCAACGCAACGCCGACCGGAAACGCGATCATTCCGAAAACGGTCCATACAAAGAAATACCCGACTCCCACCAGCGCTGTCAGCCGTCCCAGACGCGTCTCTCCTTGCCTGACACCGGCTTGACGGTAGTGCCATAGCATCGGGATTAGGCATGGCAGCATCATGGCCACCATCATCACGATCCACATGCCGAGGAACGACGTCGCGACGCCGAGCCAAGTCTGTCCGGGCATCCGCATCCAAGCCATTGACATCGTCCAGCCGCCGGGCATCGGCATCTCACCCATCGTCGACATGGAGCTGCACCACATAATGGTCACCGCCACGCTGCTGGCAAAAAGCAGCGCCGAAATCGCGAAGAACGTTCGTCGGGAGACACGCTCGGAAACCATGTGTGTTGAGTATGAGAAGGCGTTCAAGGAGGAGCCAGGAGCCAGAGTCCAGGAGGATCGGCCATTAGTCGGAAACGCGCTTTCTAACCTTTCGCCGTTTCGCCCAATCGCCCATTCCCGGACTGCAGAACTGCTTACCGCTTACCGCTTACTGCTCACTGCTCACTGCTCACTGCTTACTGCTTACTGCTTACTGCTTACTGCTTACTGCTTACTGCTTACTGCTTACTGTTTGATTGATTGGCCTCGATCACCGCTTGGCATACTCATCGTGACGGCGCCACCACATTCCCCCCGTCTCGTAGAGTTCCGCCTCATTCCGACCCCTCGGCGCGCGATCGAGCCATTGGTACATGCCCCAGAGACCATCGAGTCCGCGCGCATACGTCGAATATGTGTGGTAGACAACGCCATCCTCGAGCACGAACGCGCTCATGCCCGGCCTGTCGCGCGTGTAGGTAAGCCCGTCGGTTCCGCACATCGCCGCATTCTGAACGACGATATCCGGCAACCGGGTTGTCTCGTCCATCGCATGGCCTCCCCGCAGATAGTTGTATTCGATGCTCCCCTCGCGCTGCTGCTGCTCCGAGAACGCAACGTTGAAGTCGAAGTTGAACTCGTTCCCAAATGAGGATGCCCAAGGAAATGACCAGCCCATTCGGCGCTTGTAAGCCTGTAGCTTTGCGAGTGGCGCTCGCGACACCGCCGAGAGCGTAACATCGTGGTTCGACAGGTGGACAGCGAAGCCGTTAAAACCGTCGGCGATCGTAGAACATGTCGCGCACCCGGCAGAGTAGTCGGGTCCGAACATGTAGTGATAGACGAGGAGTTGTGAGTGCCCTCTGAACAAGTCTGCCAGCGACGCGCTTCCTTCATCGGTGTCAAATTGGTACTCCTTGTCCACCCTGACCCATGGCAGTTCCTGCCGTCGCCGCGCTATCTCATCGCTCCGCCTGGTTACCTCCTTCTCCGCCTTGAGCAGCTCGAGACGGGCCGCCAACCACTCTTCCCGCGTTCCAGTAGTATGTGTTGCCATCGTTATTTTCCCTCTCTCCTACCGCGTCTGCTCCTCATACCTGTCGTGATAACGAAGCCAGTCCATGCTGAACTCGAGTTCCTCTTCATCCCGTCCCCTGGGCACCAGATCGAGATAGTTGTACGCGGTATTCAGAATGTCGATTCCACGCGAATACGCTGAATAGGTATGGAAGATGTTTCCGTCTGCTTCTTGGTAGAAGACACTGACTCCAGGCAGATCCGGGCTGTCGATCTGCAGTTCGCGGTAGTTGTACTCTAACTCTTTCTTAGGCACTCCAGGCGGGAAGGAGACTTGATAGTCGTAGTTAAAATCGTTGGTTCCGGATGAGACCCACCTAAAACTCCAGTCCATTCGTTTCTTGAATGCGCTCAGCTTTTCTATCGGAGCGCGTGAAATCGCGGCGAGGGTAACGTCTCGATGTTTGAGGTGGATTCCTATTGCATTGAAATTATCCGCCCAGAAGGAACACGAAGGGCAGCCTTCATCCCATTCTGGAGCAAACATAAAATGGTAGACCACGAGCTGACTTCTACCTTCAAAAAGATCGGCTAGCGTCTCCTTACCCTTCGGCCCTTCAAAGACATATTCCTTTTCTACTTTGACCCAGGGTAACTCCCTGCGTTGCCGGCTCAATTGATCCCGGAGACGGGTAAACTCTTTCTCTTGAACAAGAAGCTTTTTTCGCGCTTCGAGCCATTCGGTCGGCGAAACAACCTTATGCTTTAGGTCTGCTTTGGTCATAACATCATGTCTGTTAGTGGTTAGTGTTCGATGAATAGATTAGTATCGGACATTGAACGCTGGGAGTGACAAGTTTGGCGGGATTCGGATGAAGTCGGAGAAACGCCGAAAGGCGCTCCCGCGGACGCGGGACCGGGAACGCCGCCAACCGAATAATGTTCGGCGCGCGGTTCCCGACGGGACCGATGAAGTCGCTGTTCATTCATTGATCGCAACAGCGGCGCGCGCTCTAGCGGCGGGTGATCCCTTCACGGCACTGAATTGGGTCGCCTTGCGCAACGAAGCGCCTGCTCTCGCGCTGCGAGGGATCGCGATGGCTCAGCTCGGTGACTTGGTTCGAGGAAAGGCTCTCCTGAAGCGGGCAGCGCGCGCTTTCGGTCCGAAAGACACCCTGGCCCGTGCAAGGTGTATTATTGCTGAGGCCGAGATCGCGCTCGTTTCTCGGGACCTGAGCTGGCCGTCTAAAGCGCTCGGCGCGGCGCGAGCGACACTCGCCGAACACGGCGACCAGATGAACGCCGCATACGGGCAATATCTCGAGGTGCGACACCTTCTTCTGATTGGACGCCTCGAAGAGGCGGAACAGCGGCTTGACGAGATCGATCCCGCGCCCTTTCCGCCCACATTCAGGACCGCTTACGAGTTGGTCGTCGCGGGAATCGCTCTTCGGTGCCTTCGGACAAAGACGGCGCGTGCGGCACTGGCGCGGGCCAGCAGCGCCGCCCGCCAAGCAGGTATCCCCGCGCTGATGGCCGAAGTCGAAAGCACATCGCTCGCGCTGGACACACCCGCAGCGCGCCTGATTGCCCACGGCGAGGAACGGCTCCTCTTCCTTGAGGACGTTGGAATACTCTTTAAGTCGAAGACGCTCGTTATAGACGGGTGCCGTCATATGGTGCGCGAGGCCGATACCGTCGTCTCCCTGGCAAAACGTCCGGTTTTGTTCGCTATCGCACGCGCGCTCGGTGAAGCGTGGCCAGGAGACGTGTCGAGAGGCACCCTGGTGGCAAGGGCATTCGGCGGGAAGCGAGCCGACGAATCGCATCGCGCCCGGTTGCGAGTCGAAGTTGGGCGTCTTCGCAAAATGCTTCGCAGCCTGGCCGGTGTGAGCGCCACGATGCGCGGGTTTGCCCTGGTACCGCGCCATGCTGCCGATGTCGCCGTTCTCGCTCGGCCGGTAGAAGACCAGCACGCGCCAGTCCTTGCCTTCCTCGCCGACGGTGAATGCTGGTCGAGCTCAGCATTGGCCCTGGCCCTTGGAGCGAGCCAGCGCACCATTCAACGCGCGCTCGAAACACTTGCCGCAACTGGCAAGGTGCAATCGTTTGGTCGGGGACGAGCCCGCCGTTGGATGACTCTTCCAATGCCCGGATTCACGACCACCTTGTTACTCCCGGCCGAATGGCGATTTGAATAGGATAGGACCATGAAATCATCAGCAGCAGAAATCATTCGGGAGTATGGGCCCTTTTCGGGTGTCGATCGCGTGAACGGGGTCACCTATGACGGCCAACAAGTCTGGATTGGAGCCGGAGACAGCTTGAAGGCATTCGATCCGGCGACCGGGAAAACCACGCGCTCGATTGATGTCCCCGCACATGCGGGTACCGCCTTCGACGGCCAGTACCTGTTTCAAATCGCTGACGACCGCATCCAGAAAGTTGACCCGAAAAGCGGTCAGGTGGTGGCGACGATCCCGACGCCTGCCAGCGGCTGCTCCGGCCTGGCGTGGGCCGAAGGGAGTCTCTGGGTGGCGCAGTATGAAGATCGAAAGATCTATCAGGTCGATCCGCACACCGGAGCGATTCTTCGCACCATCGAGACTACCCGCTTCGTCACCGGGGTCAGCTGGATTGAGGGCCAACTCTGGCACGCGACCTGGGACGACGATGGGAGCGATTTGCGCCAAATCGATTCACGAACCGGTGAAGTCCTCGAGGTGATCGAGATGCCCCCCGGAGTAGGGGTGTCTGGACTCGAATCAGATGGTGCCGAGCAGTTCTTCTGCGGAGGCGGAAGCAGCGGCAAGGTTAGAGCCGTCCGCCGGCCCAAGCGAGGCTCAGGATCCGGCAGCGGCTCGTATTAATCGATCGGGGTCAGGAAATGGTCCCAGTCTCTGACGTTGTGGGCATTCCGAATGAAGTAAGTGACTGGCAGCTCCCGGGGCGATTGCGGTTTCTTCGACAGCTTTAAGCCGACTTCCTCCGGCATATGGTTCCCTTTCAAGCTATTGATCTTCTTATCTGCCAGAACGCAATTCTCCCAGGTCGTCGTTCCACCTCGCGATCGGGGTACAACGTGATCGATGTTGCCCTCGTGCGGCCCAAGCTTTTTCCCAGTGTACTGGCACTTGCCCCCATCCCTTTCCCAAATCCCTCGGGCAGAGAGTTTTGGCCGCCGTTTCGGCACTTTATTGTAACGAGCCAAGACCAGCACCGTCGGCACACGGACCAAACCCCGCACGGTGCGGACGGCGTTATCCTGTTCCCGAGTCTCCAGTTCTAGCCACTCGATCCAACGAACGGGGCGCATATCGCCCGTGCCTTGGATATCCAAGGCCGTGGCGTTTCCATTCGCCATCATGCAAAATGCCTGTGCAGGTGTTTTGACATCGATGGCCTGCCAGTTCCGATTCAGCACCAGAACCGTCGATTTGTATAAGACGTCGTTCATGCCGTCGCCTCAGCCATTTGATTTGTCTGTCGCCGGATTGCGACAGACTTATGCTTCAAAATTCAGCAATTGTCTAGCTAGACGGCGGCCGCCGTCCAGCGATGACAAATTACAAATGACAAATGACAAATCGCTTTAGCATCGGCTATCGTGCACGCGTTGATCTGCAATTTGTAATCTGTCATTCTGTCATTTGTCATTCAATGCGTTGCGATTGTGACTATCATACTCACCCACAAGGGCATGCGGTCCGCCCATACACAGTTGATCTGCTCCAGCCTTGGATTGATCGGTGTCGGGAACGGGGGATCAAAAGTATCGCGTTCACGGATCATGACCGGTATCGCGAGGGAGTGGACTTCGATGTGATCGACCGGCTGCGAGAGATCAATTCCGACATCGAGATTCTGGCGGGGATTGAGCTGGACAACGATCCCGTAACCGGGAAAAGCGGCCTGGAGTGGGTCGAGACCCGTTGGGATCGTCTCGATTTTGTCCTCGGTTCGGTTCATTACTTGGCAGACGCAAGCCGGATGTTCGACGGAGCAGATCAATCCGGCCAATTGCATTCCCTGGGCTTTGAACGGGCCTACGAAGAATACCGCCGCCAGCTTGATGCATTGATTCAGCGTGGACACACGGATTGTCTGTCGCATTTAGATCTAATCAAGATTCATGGACTGGTCCCCGGCGCCTACCATCCAGCGCAATTCTTTGAGCCGATCCTGCAGCAGATCGCAGCCGCTGGCCTGGCCATGGAAATCAATACCGCAGGGTGGCGAAAGCCAGTCGGAGAACAATACCCGGCCGAACCGATTTTACGTGCAGCCATAGCCCTCAAGATACCGATAACGATCTCATCGGATGCGCATTCCTACGCTCAGGTCGGAGAAGACTACACGAGGCTTGAGACGCTATTAGAGGGCGTCGGCCTGGAGCAGCCGGTGAGGTTTTGGCGGCATCAGCGGCGGTAGGTAGGAGCGTCGGGGACGAGGGACAAATCTAGCCCAGCGGCACACGGCTGGGCTTCGAGGGCGGATGGGACCTATGAGACTCACGGGACGTATGAGACGCAGAACATAAGGCCCATAGGTCCCACCCGTGCCCGAAGGCCAGCAGTTCGCCCCTCCAAATAATGCTTATCGAAGCTGCTCATTCAGCATCCCCAGCATCACGAACAACAGCCGCGACCGCTCAATCAGACTTTCAGGGGCCATAAACTCGTTCTCGCTGTGGATAGCACCGCCTCTGGCTCCCAAGTTGTCGAGGTTCGGTAATCCATATTGGGCTAACCGGTTTCCGTCACAGGTGCCACCAGTCGGCTTCGCGTCGAGGTTGAGCCCGATTTGGGCGCCAGCACTCTGAGCCAACGTGAGCAGCCACGAGATCTCAGGGGTCATGATTTTCGGCGGCGCTGTGAATTGACCAGCGAGCTCGATGCGATATTGATCTCCGTCTTGCAAAGACACCCGCAGCTGTTCCATTTCTTGCTGAAGCCAATCTTCGTCTTCTCGCGATGTGGTGCGGACGTTGAATTGGCAGGTTGCCAGATCCGGGACCACGTTGGTCGCTTCTCCTCCCGAAACGATCGCGGGGTTTAAGAAAACCGTGGGCCGCCGCTCGTTGAGCCGCTTGCAGTCCAAGATAAACCGGGCCAGTGGAACGAGCGCGTTTCTACCGGCCGCTGGATTTCGGCCGCTGTGAGCCGCCTTTCCGTGGGCTTTAAATGTAAAGGTGCCGGAGCCTTTCCGCGTTGAGGCCAGCGATCCGTCTTCCAGTGCCGGTTCGAAACCGAGGCCAAATCGATGCTTCTTAGCTTCAGACTCAAAAACCTGGGAAGAGATGGGCGAGCCGATCTCTTCATCGGAATTAATAATGATCGTCCAGCCGAAGTTCTTGTCCGTGACGAAACGTTCGAACGCCGACAGCCCGCACAGCAAAACCGCCAAGCCGCCTTTCATGTCGCAAACGCCCGGACCGAGCATCTGGCCATTCGTCGCCAGCGTCGCTTGTTGTAACGGGTGTTCTGGGCCATAGACGGTGTCGAGGTGACCAAACAAGAGCAACTGTTGGGAGGCCCTATTGCGTTTTCGAAAAATCGCGATAGGCCCGCTATCTGTTTTGTTTGGACTTAAAAGCTCTGAGAAGTCGGGATCAGTCGCTTGAAAGTCAGCGTAGATGACTTTCGCAGCCGAATTGAGGCCGGGAACGTTTCTACTCCCGGAATTAATATTGGACCACGTCAGGACCCGCTGGATCAGTTCGGCCCGTTGTGCGTTGATCCATTCGGTCGGAGTCATTTCTGGAATGAGTAGATAGGCCCAAGCTCGAGGATCTGAGTCAAGTTATCCAGGGCGGTTTGGATCTCGACCAGCAGCGCTGGGTCGCGAAAGTCCGAAAGCGAAAGGGACTCCCGGTAGTAGCGTTCTACCCAGGAGGTCAGTTCGTCGAAAAGCGGCTCCGAAAAAAATACCCGCGGCGGAACGGCACGTTGCTCTTCCTCATTCAAAACGACCCGGGTTCGCAGGCAAGCAGGCCCGCCCCCGTTCTGCATGCTCTCGCGCAGATCTAAAAAGACTACATCCCCGATCACAGCATCGGCACCCTTCATCAGGCCGGCTATTACCGAACGTACCTTAGGATTTTCCTCGGACTCCGCCGGCGCCACCATAACCGTCCGGCCATCGCTCCGAGTGACAATCTGCGAATTGAAAAAATAGGACTGGACCGAGTCTGCTAAAGAAAACTCGTTAATCTCGATTGCGCAGAGACTTCGGTGTTGAGTCTCCTCAAATATCTTCTTTAACCGGTCAACAACGGATGGGCCGTCTGCAAATGCTTCGGCGTGATAAAGGAAGAGCGCACCATGGCCGGTCGAGATCACGTCATTATGAAAAACACCGGCGTCAATCGCGACAGGAGATTGGCGCGCAAAAACTACGGTTTCTTCCGGCAGCTGGTGTAAGCGCGCGACCGCTTGGCAAGCCTCCAAGGTCTGGCGTTGAGGATAGCGCGTGACGGGGCTCACGCCAAAGTACTCGCGGCCATAAACAAATAGATGCATCCCCCGGCCTCCCTCGAGACCAAAAAACCGTATGTGGTTCGCCGCCCCTTCATCGCTGAAAGCGACTGTTTTTGGAAGCGGCGGATGATGTTTGAACAACTCAAAGTTAGGGAAAATCTTTTTCAGCAGATCGGCGGTTTCGTCAGCCTCCAACGAACGATGCAAATTCGATACGAGATTTGCCGGCGTGATGTGGACGCACCCGTCACGGGAATCGCAGCTAGGCGCAAACATGGCTGCATTCGCGGTCCACATCCCTGAGGCGGAGAATGCAGCGGACAGAAGTGAAGGACTATGCAGAAGGGCCGCATCAATCATCTGTTGATCGGTGCCGGTAAATCCGGCCCGCCGCAATAGGTCTAGACGCGGCCGGCTAAGCGGAGGGAGGATTGCTTGACCCACTCCCATCCCGGCGAGGGCCCGCATTTTTTTCAGGCCTTGTAACGCCGCTATCCGAGGGTGCGAATCCTGAAATCGATGGCCAACGGATGCACGATTTCCCTCCGCTAGTCCACCATAGTGATGAGTCGGTCCAACTAGTCCGTCAAAATTGAATTCTCGATAAGCCAAAGTCACCTCGGGATAAAAATGACGCGACTGCCAATCTTGAGTCGGAGACGTTCCGCGGTTCGTGGTTCGATCGCGATGTTCGTCGCATCCAGATGTTCGACCTCAGCCAGACACGCCCGAAAATCCAAGGCGGCGTGCCCGATCAAACAAACGGAAGGACTTCCCAATGCACGGACTTCAGCGACCTGCGCGGTGGTTGCCTCCCGGATAGTCTTGATTTCCGTGCGATCTGCGATCACTAACGGCCCGCCGTCGAAAATGTCGACCTCGTCAGATCGGCGAAATCCCTGATTCAGGAGAATCCTAAGAGCAGGTTCCGCATCGCGATGCACTTTGCCAATGACGGCTTGCGCGGCCAATGGCAGCAGCGCCGCATAGATCGGATACTTCGGCATCAGGTCGCGAATAAAATCTTTTTGACCAATCCCACTCAAAAAGTCGGCCTGAGCAAACGTCTGCGAAAAAAAGTGGCGACCAATCGATTCCCAAAACGGCGATAGACCTTGTTCGTCGGTGAACCCGCGCAACTCGGCAATCACTCGATCGTCGAACCTTTTAGGGAATGCCGCCATAAAAAGGAACCGAGCAAGCGACAATAATTGGCCAAGTCCTGCCCTGCGAAAGGTTGGCTTCAGACAGAGGCTACCAACTTCAGATGGCCCTTTGTGATCGAGCTTCAAATGGAGCACCTCCATCTCGCGGTCAATCCCAAGCGGTGGATGAGAAAACCGCTCTCTACGTACCTCGTAAGTGTAAAACGGATCAAAGCCACCTACCCTGGCAATGATACCGGAGGTGCCGGCTATCGCCCCAGTTCCACATTCCTCCAGCACAAACAGATAATGATCGCCGCCCGCCTTCTTTATTCGGTAGTCGAAAGAACGTTGAGAGTGATGGATCAAGTCCTCGAGAGCCGACTCCTCGGCTGGAAGCGAGGTCATCCCGTCCGTGATGGAAGCCGCCACGCCTTTCAGCCCCGACAGATCCTTTTCTTCTACTGGCCGTAGCACAAAATCAGGTGGCATCGATGGATTCTGGCTTTGAGGCTGACGTGCCGCCAGAAAAAACGCTCTTGTGGAGCGCTGCCTCGCTTGCGAGGCCGAGGTAGCACAGATGGTGGCCCCTTCGGCCTCGCAAGCGAGGCAGCGTTCCAGGATCTTCACTAATACAGCACTCGCACCAGATAGAGCCCGTCCGCCGGCGCTGTGTGATGCGTCTTTTTCTCGCCGGGCATCCGAAGGAGTTCCTTCAGCCAATCCGCATCTTTTCGACCCAAAGCAACCTGGACCAGCGAACCCGTGATCATGCGAACCATCCGGTATAGAAACCCGTCCCCGGTAAACTCCAGAGTAACCAGCGAGCCATGACGTCTCACTTGAATCTCGTGAAGGTTACGGACCGAGGTCTCCGGCGGCGCACCGCGGTTGGCAGCAAACGACGCAAAATCGTGCCGGCCACGAAATTGTCTGGCGTAAATCATGAGGTCATCTATTTCGAGCCGCTTAGGAACATGCCAAGCTCTGCCGACCTCCAACGGATGAAATGTCTCCGTATTCCAGATCCGGTAACGATAGACTTTGCCCCTCGCAGAAAACCGGGCGTGGAATTCCGGAGTAACTCGACGGCAGGCCGTGATCCTGATACCTGACAGAAGATTGCCATTGAGAGCGACTCGCCAGGTCGGCGCCGGGAACCGTCTGGCGGGAACATCAACATGGGCGGCTTGAGCTAGGGCGTGCACTCCTGCATCGGTTCGGCCGGCGCCGAGCACTCTAACGGGTTGCTCTAGGATCTTCGCAAACGCCGCCTCGATATGATCCTGGACACCGTTCCGGTTAGGTTGGCTTTGCCAGCCCGCGAAGGTCCTCCCGTCGTACGCGATCGTCAGATGGAGGCGTTCAATTCCGGGAGGCGGGCGGTCATTCATCAAATATTCAGGATAGCAAATAGCAAATGAGATCGTTTTCGCTGTTGGAAGGCTAAGCCGCGTCGCATCCCCACGGGCCTGGAGGGTAGCCGCTTTGGCCCGTGCCCTACAAGTCACCGACCTTCGTCATATCGCGAGCCTGAGCGGGAAATGCGAAAGCAGGCGGCTCCCGCGAATTACCCAGCGTGATGTTTCGCCCAACGCTCATTCATTTGTCTTGTTCACAGCGCAACCGATGGAAATTTCCAAGCCGTGGGTCATTAGCAGGAGCCGCCTGTTGAACACGTTTCTCAGCCTGGCTCACGATATAGCAAATTCTTCGGTCAATAAGGCACGCGCCAAAAGCGGCTCCCCTCTAGCTATTCTCCTTGCCCTGCCACTGAGTCGAGGTAGCTCTGAAGAAGGACTTGCGCAGCCACCTGATCGATAACCGAGCGGCTCTTTTTGACGTCGCGCCCGGCGGCATGCAGGAGGCGTTGCGCCTCCACGGTTGTCAGTCGTTCGTCCCAAGCGATCAATTGCAGGCCGGCAAACTCGCTTTTTAACTGAGACAAAAACAACTTGGCCTTCTCGGCAGACGGTCCATAGGAACCGTCCATATTCCGGGGGATACCCACCACAATCCCGGCTACGTGCTTTTCCAAAACGATTTTCTGCAACCGGGACAAAAACTCAGTGTCATTGGGAATCGTCTCCAATGGATGCGCCAACATGCCGAGCTCATCGGAAATTGCGATCCCGATGCGGCTGGAGCCGAAATCGATTCCCAGGCAGCGCATACTACTGGAATTCTTCAGGCAGGGTGCCAACTAGATTCTTCACCCGCTCAACTTCGTGCCGGTGACACACCAGGATCGAATCCGCAGTGTGAACCACAATCAGGTCGTTTACTCCAACCAGCGCCAAATGGATCTTTTGATCCGAGAAAACAATATTGTTGTTCGAACCTTCGATCGACACCGCCGTGTTGGCTGAATTGCCATTGGTCAATTGCTCAAGATACTTCGCGATCGAGGTCCAACTACCTACGTCATCCCAATCAAACGAAGCAGCTTTCACCACCACCCGGCTGGCTTTTTCCATAACCGCATAGTCGACCGAGATCTTTGGTAGCCTAGGAAACCGATCCTCAATCACCCGGGCGGCATCGCTGCTATGCCGAATTGCGGAAATGAACTCCCCAAGCGCGGGTGCATGTCGATTCAACTCCGTAAGGATCGCTTTTACGGACCAAATGAAAATCCCGGCATTCCAAAAGAAATTGCCGCTTTTCACAAAGGTTTCCGCCAGATCCGTGGCCGGCTTCTCCCGGAACCGGACCACTTCGAAAAATTCAGAATCAGGTCCAACGACTTTCTTGCCGCGCTCAATGTAACCGTATCCTGGACACGCCCAGGTAGGCGTGATGCCGATGGTTACCAGATCACCGGTCTTACCGGCGACAGTTGCTGCGGCGCGTAAATCGGCCTGGAACGAAACCTTGTCTCTGATCAGATGATCCGCCGGGAGTACGACCATCGTCGAATCCGAATCTCGGGCGGCGATAAGACCGACTCCAAGCGCGATCGCAGCTGCGGTATCTCTCCTAGCCGGTTCCGCAAAAATGTTCTTTTGCGGATGGGCCGGCAGCAGTTTTCGTACAGCCTCTTCTTGTTCCTGGTTGGTCAGGATCAAGATGTTCTCCGCCGGGATTAGCCCGGTTAGCCGGAGAATAGTCTCTTCAAGTAATGTGTTTTCGTTAAAGAGGGCGAGCAGCTGCTTAGGCCTCGCCTTTCGGCTTAATGGCCAAAAGCGAGTCCCGCTACCGCCAGCCAACACCAGAGCATAAAAAGAATTCGACATTGGTCCAATCTCGCTAGAACTATTGCCTCGGAAAAAAGTAGTTTGTAACCCCTAGCGAATATCTTCTAGGTTTGCCGGAGGGCAACCAAACAACGTCGTAACTTGAGATTTTACGGCTGGCGAAATGAGCTGGAGCAAAACACTGATATCTGATAAGAACGATCAATCTTCCGCTATGACCAGCGAACATGGCAAACCACTAGTGCTGTCGCTTACATCGGCGGCTTTGTTGACAATCTCCCAAGGAGCGGTCGGCTGTGCCTTGGGAATATTATTCTCGGATAAGCTCGACAAGAAGAACCGTACGTTAATCGGGTTAGGCTTCATTTCTTTAGCGCTAGCGACAACCGTGCCGGCACTGGTGAATGTCGTGGTTGATTTGGTCAACGGTCCTAGCTCAAAACTCGGGGTCCGCCGGCGCCTCCGATCAATTCGGGAAGACTCCGGGCTCCACGAGGAAGAAGTGTTCTAGTCCCCAAATTGGTTACTGGTCATTTTTTGGCGTTTTCGCCTTAATGCTGATATCCCCGGGCCCGGTGGTCACCAAAGTATCCGGCGGAACGCTGCTCATTAGAAACACGTTCGCTCCAATGGTGGACCTGGCTCCAATCACCGTCTCACCGCCAAGGATCGTCGAATTCGGATAGATGGTCACCCCATCTTCAACATTGGGATGGCGCTTACCGCCTTTCTTAATCTTTCCGTCCTCATCCTTCTTAAAGCTGCGAGCGCCCAGAGTCACCCCGTGATACAGCTTGACGCGGTTCCCGATTTCGCAGGTCTCGCCAATAACGACCCCAGTGCCATGGTCGATAAAAAAGTATGGTCCGATTTTGGCGCCCGGGTGGATGTCGATCCCCGTCCGGCTATGGGCCCACTCGGTCATAATTCGCGGGACCAAGGGCAACTTTTCGAGGTAAAGTATGTGGGCCGCGCGTTGGATAGCGATCGCTTCGATGCAAGGATAACTTAAGATTATCTCCTCAAAGCTCTGGCTTGCCGGATCCCCCTCGAATGCTGCCTCCACGTCCGTACGCAGCAGTTCTCGTATCCGCGGAAGCTGATCTACCAGATGCAGAACGATCTCTTCCGCCCGCTTGTATGGGCATTCAGGCTCCTGAACTCGAAGGCTTTTGAAAGTCTCGCCGCGAAGACGTTCGGCGAAGTTGAGCAATCGGCTGGACGTTAGCGGCGTGATTCGTTTCGAAGCGATCGGTTCTTCGTCATGGAATCCAGGGAACAGGATCTGCAGCAGGTCCTCACAGATCTGGGCTACTGCGCCCTTCGAAGGCAAGTTTAGCCCGTCTATGTTGTTGATTCCTCCGACTCGATTATACGAATCGAGGAGTTCACCCAGCAGCGCCGTGACGCTCTTTTCCATAGCAACGGACCGTAAGGTAGTTTCGGCAAGGACGCCAATTCCATTCGCAGAATTTCGTCTGGAATTAATTCCGCTGTAAGATTCGTGCTCCTTGGGAAGGTCGAGTTAGGATCGCACTACATTGCGCGCCAGTAGCGCGCAGATATTTCTTTTGCATGCTGCCGATAATCTCTGGAGCCAGCTCTGACCGGATCAACGAAACCGTCGAACCTCCAAAACCGCCACCGGTCAGGCGTGATCCGATAACTCCATTGGTCGATTGGGCGATTTCAACTAAGGCATCGAGATTAGGTGTGCTGTTTTCAAAATTATGCCGCGAGCTTTCATGGGAAGCGAACATCAGCTGACCAAAGGTGTCGACATCACCAGCTAGCAGGGCTTCGCGACCGGCAAAAACTCGCTCATTCTCACCGGTGATATGCAAAGCTCGCCGCTTAACTAAAGGGTCAAGATTGCTATTCAGTACCTGAGTCGTACTTGCGTCCCGCAGCGCCGGAACCTTAAGCGCTGCCGCCGCCGCCTGACATTGCTCTCGCCGCTCATTGTATTCACCGCCAGTCAGCGCATGGGGAATTCCCGAATTCAGGAGTAGTAACGAGACGCCCACCGGCAACTGATAAGTTTCCGCAGTGATCGAGCGGAAATCTAATAGAATTGCCCGATTATCTTCGCCGAATACAGATGAGGCCTGATCTAGAAGTCCGCATTTCACGCCGACGAATTCGTTCTCCGCTTTCTGACATAGCCGAGCTATTTTCATGGGAGCGAGTGACCAATTAGCCAAATCAATGGCGGCGTAAGCAGTGGCGACTTCGAGTGCTGCCGAACTCGAAAGGCCCGCGCCAAGCGGTAAATCGCTAGCGATCTCGATGCTGAGGCCATGACCGGGCCACCCCGCCGCCAATAGTTCCCGAATCACACCGAGACAATAGTTAGCCCATGGTTCCGCAGCCGATGGCGAAAGTTCATCTAAGTCTTCGATCGCAGTACGCTGGTTGGTTTGCGAACTAACCTCAATTTGTCGGTGAAGAAGCCGATGAACAGAGGCCGTGACACCGCGGTCGATAGCGGCTGACAGCACCACGCCCTCATTGTAGTCGGTGTGATTTCCAAGGATTTCGACGCGACCCGGTGCGAAAGCTACAACGCGGTTATGCATGAGTATTACTAGTCGGTAATATTAAAAAAGTTTGCATTTTTGAGCTGCTCAGGCTGCATAGTTCTATGTATAAAGCAAAGAATAGTCGTACAATTACCCGAACTTTTCTTGCAAATAGAACAACGAAGCATAATTTCTGCCTGTGAAATTATCCTCCGCCTCATTGAGAAAAGCAGCCGACATTCAAGAACGCATCGAACGTTTGGAATCGGAGCTGGAGCA
This sequence comes from Verrucomicrobiota bacterium, assembly GCA_019236675.1. Taxonomy (GTDB): domain Bacteria; phylum Verrucomicrobiota; class Verrucomicrobiia; order Chthoniobacterales; family JAFAMB01; genus JAFAVN01. Next base: position 8,224 of record JAFAIO010000449.1, on the reverse strand, counting down.
ATTATTGCAGGGCGAAACAGCAGCTAAGCCGGTTACTCCTAGCTTGGCGGCAACCCCGCGACTAACCCGAAGAGGTAGGCGCGCTCGGTCAACTAGAGCTGCAGCCTTGAACGGACGCGGGCGTGGTCGCCGTTCAACTTCACCCAGTGGGCCATTGGCTCCGGCGGTTGTGCGAGTCCTGAAATCACGCGGTGCGCCAATGGGCGTGTCCGATATTCTGGACGGTCTCTTGTCTAACGGTTATAAGTTCAACTCGCCAGAACCGAAGAAGAATCTGTTCGCCCGGATCTATCGCTTGAAAGGCGTTCGACAGGTCGGTCCTGGTAGATTTGCCGCTGAATAGTAAAGAACCTGTTAACCTTCCCCGGGAGAACGGGTTACCAAAGCGGTAGCCCGTAACCGGTTAAAGTGCGCTTAGAGTCGCCGAGATTGAAAACTCGACCTTGGCGACGCGCATGACCAACCACCGCCGCACCGGTCAAGGCTAGCAGCAGCCTTTTGGCGCTGCAATTGACCGTTCCTCCGTCGGATCTGCCTTTCGGCGCCGGCATCTTCTTTGGCTTCAGCGCGATAGATTAGCAATTCGGCGCGCACTATTTAGCGTGTCGATCTGATCGATCGATTTGTCGCGGCGAATCGCTTTGATTCGCGGAAACCGAAGAGCTAACCCACTGGAATGCCGGTCGCTCGGCTGGATCGAATCGAATGCCACTTCTAAAATTATTTGGGGCACGACTTCATGCAGCCGGCCAATTTTTCGCGTAGTCGTACGCTGAAAGTGTTCAGTCAGTTCCTCAATTTCGGTATCGGTCAGCCCGGAATAAGCCTTGCCGATCGTTTCCAGTCTTCCGGTTTCCGAGTTTCTGATGGCAAAAGTATAGTCGCTTAAGACGTGGCTGCGCTTGCCGTGTCCTTGTTCGGCGCCCACCACTACGACGTCAAGAGTTGCCAGTTCTCGCTTTAGTTTGATCCAGCTGCCACCTCTCCTTCCGGGCTGATACGAGCTGCCAGGATCTTTAAGCATCAGGCCCTCTGATCCAAGATCACGAGCGGCAGTAAATGCTGCCTCGATCTCGCTAGCCGTCGCTACGAGTTTGTTAGGTAAGAGTTGAATCAGTTTGGGCAAAGAAAGGGATTCCAGCAACGACCGGCGTAGTTGTAACGGTTCCCGCACCAGACTCCGATTGTCCAACAACAATAGGTCAAACGCGATAAAGGCTATCGGTATATCATCCGTGTCGAACAGATCGCGTGTACGCTTGCGACCTAAACGGCGCTGCAGATCGAAGAATGTCAGTTTCTTATTCGCATCGAAAGCGATGATCTCGCCATCCAGGATCAGATTTTGCAAGAACGACAGTCCTGCCAACTCAGGAAACTGTTGCGAGATATTGTGCAGGTCTCGACTGTAAACTTCGACCCTATCCGGAGCTGCATGTAACTGCGCTCGAACCCCGTCGAACTTCTGCTCCGCAAACGCCGGTCTAGCGCTGAAATCGTGTTGAAGCCGTTCCGCAGCCGCTTCTGCTGTCGGCTCTGGGATAGCCAGCATCGACATTACTGGGCGAAAAAGAGCTATTTTGGCCGTCGTTAGCAGATTTTTTTGTGCGAGCACCGCTGTTTCACCGAGATCTCCAGTCAGCATGTGAGCCTCTCTGACGTCTTCTGTCGGTCTGCTAAACGCTCGCGCAATGCCGTCCTCGACCAGACCTTCCTTCAACCCGATACGCAGATCTCCCGTCAGAATTCGGATTACATAACTCCCAGTCAAAGCACTTGCGTGGTGCAGCCATTTCCCCAATAGCGAAGCCTTCGCGACCGGTCCCCGGGCCTGCTCCAAGCGCTCAAACTCATTTCGCGTCTCAGCCAACGAATTGAGCCGGGGAGCAGTCTTACCCAAGAGCAACTCGTAAGCAATCTTACCCGCATCTCCGTAACCGGAAGCGATGCGCCGAAACTCGGATTCGGTTAGTTTCGTCGCTTGTAGTAGTCCCTTGCGAATGACCGACCAACCAACTTGGAGGGTTCGAGTGTCGGCTCGTGAGAACGCACGGCCAGCCAAAAAAATGCATGCTATCCGCAGATCGGACTCCGATAGTTTGATCAGATAATTTGCCAACAACTCGACCTTTTGCAGTTTACCGGTCGAACGGCCGATCTCTTCACAAAGCCGGGCAAAATCGCCAAAACCTTCTTCTGCGACTGCCTCCACCTCTGCCATGCTTGGGCCTGTTGGTGCTTCGCTAGCCGTTAGCGCAATTGATAGTTCAAGTTGATTGCCCTCTCCTAGAGCCCAAGCTTCGATCTCCCGGCGTCGTAGATCTTCAGCAAATTCGCGAGCATAGCCATGCACGGTCAAAACTCGCTTCGGCTGAATTAGCTCCACATAACGCAGCAGATCGGGATAATCCGCGTGATCCGACAAGGGAAACGCAGCATCGCATTGGTAACGATGAACAGCGCCCGGATTTAGTGCCCAACCGGTAAGGATAGCGGTTCGACGCGGTTTAATATTCTGGACTAGTCTCGTACCATTCACGTGAGGTGGGCACAGCAGCACGCTGCCGGCAAGATCATCTCCCCTGTAAAGACTGAATGGCGGTAAGTGATGAAATTTGTCGTTATAAACCTTTGTCATTTGATAGACGCTGGAATGCAGCCGGACCCGCAAGTCGGTACCATGCAATGCGGCGAGAATTTCCTGCGCCTTTCCGAGAGAATACCCAAATAGAATCGGGGTACCGCCCTCCTCGATGGTCTCACGGCAAAACTTGATCAACTCCGCAATAACCTGCTCGGTGGGAGGAAACACGAAACGGGGAAGACCGTAGGTAGTTTCCATAACCAACGTTTCTGCCGGTCGCCAAGCAATCGGTTCGGCTGCGCGTCCGGCCCGGAGCTTAAAGTCGCCACTATACAGAAACGAGCCGGCATCACTTTGCACAAATAGTTGCGCCGATCCGTAAATGTGACCGGCCGGCAACAGAGTTAGTTCAGCGCCTCGGAACGGAAAAGGAACGTGAAATGGTAACCGGTGTTCAATACGATCTCCGGGAAGGAGTAGCGCCATGAGTTGCGCCGTAATCTCTGATAAAATGACTTCGCGATGATTCCCGATGTGGTCGCCATGAGCATGAGAAATGAATGCCGTGCTGCGCTCGTCCCACGGATCAAGCCATAGATCCAGCGATGGCAAATAAATACCCCGGTCGTATTGGACATCGATCATCAGCAGATACTTCGGCCTAAGTAAACGCTAGCATTGCATGCCCAGGGCCTGTAGGCCACGTCCGCATCGCTACGCGAAGCGTTGCGTTCCCGGGAGCCGCTTGTCTATCCCGAAGGCTTTCGGTTGCCAGCTTGCTTTGCTGTGCCTCCTTATGTGTCAGCTCCGCTGCGGTTTGGTTTTGCAATGCGTAAAAGCGACTCCCCCGCCCGCAACGCTTCGCGTAGCGATGCGGGCGTGGCCTACAGGCGCTGGGCGGCTTCCGACCGCCGGGAACGTTCACAAAAAACTCCGATTCGCAGGGCCCCGGCCAGCGGCGCAGAGCGGGCTCGGCCGTCGAGAAAAACTGCGAATTGACACGGCCTTAAGAGCTCGGTTTGATGGTGTTAATGAAGAAGTCGCTCGGCGTGGCATTCTTTTTTCTAATATTAGTGAAAAATCTGGCCCTCGCTGATAATCCTTTGCCTTTGCCGCAAGCCAATGTGCTGCCTCTGGAGCTGAGCGATCAATTCGAGTTCCGCAAATTCGATATTTTTATCAACGCCCAGCTCCGTCCCCGGTCGACGCCAATGACAACCCGAGAACTGATGATTTACATGGAGCGCCACCGGCGCACCTGGGGAGCGACTGACAACAATGAGATTAATGCCAAGACGGGAGAATTCTTTACTTTCTTCTGGCGAGCGAAACGTCAGGCAGATCTGACCTTGCGTTTCGAGTATCGACAGTCCAATCTTAAGAACTTAGTACAAGCGAGAGAAATATATTATCAAGCGGCTCGCGGGAGCCATGAGTCTGCATTCGATATCGTGGGGAACGACTATTCAGAAGACGGTCGCGTGACTTCTTGGCGAGCGCTACTTATTGAGAACCAGAAGATTGTGGCGCTTTTGCAATCCCGAGCCTGGAGGTAGAAGGGGGTTTGGCGAGAATTTGACAGAAAAAGAGCAAACTACGTATATTCAGGGGTCTGTGAATTTACCAGCTTCCATACTGGTAGGGGTAACCGGAAACGCGGTTTACATCAAGGTGCGGGGAAAGGGGTCATTTCAAAACAGTCCGGCCTTGAAAGAGTTCGCGCGCCAAATGCTCGAACGCGGTCACCGCATTTTTGCGTTTGACCTGGGCGAATGCACTGTGATGGACTCAACGTTCATGGGAACCCTGGCAGGCATGGTGCTCCGGCTACGCGAATCCGGAGGCACCCTGCTAGTTCGCAATGTGAACGAGCGCAATTTCGAGCTTTTACGCAACTTGGGGTTAAACAACCTGTTTGAGATCGAGCCCAGCTCAGAGCTCCTGGCTGCCGGGTCAACCAACGATGAATCCGCATTGGAAACTGAAAATGAGCTGAGCCGATCAGAAAACGCGGCTTGCATGATCGAGGCTCACGAAGCTTTGGTGGATGCTGCTCCAGAAAATCTTGCGCGCTTCAAAGATGTTCTGGAATACCTCAAACAAGACTTGCGCGCCGGGGCTGCCAAGTAACGGTGGATAGATGTCGTCCATCCTGCTCATCGGGCTGGTCATCTTACTAGCTATTGGGTGGACGCTCTTTGTCAGAAAGCAACAACGCACTATCGCCCAACTGAAACATGCTCGAGAAGAGCTGCAGTTGGAGGAAACCAGGGTTTTTGATTTTCTTCACGGATTAGGAGCAGCGTTCTCGGGCGACCTACATCCTTCAGATTTGCATCGGTTGATTGTCGAAGGGGCAATGCGCATCGTCGACGCTCATGCCGGCGCCCTCTATCTCTCAGATCGAACCGGCAAGATGCTCTTGCCAAGCTTCCTTTCACCGGGATGTCCCCCGATGGTTGAGGTGCCAAAATCGATTTTGATGCAAAGCGGTACCAACCCCTCCTCGATCGAAAGCTTCTTGCGTCTGCAACCGGTAAAAGCAGGCGAGGGACTCCTGGGAATGGTCTGGGAAAAGCGGGAACCCGTTTTTCTGTCCAGTAGTGATGATGACTCCCGCTTAGCCAGTCTTAAGAGTAGCACCCAACAGATCGATTCGGTCATGGTCGCTCCGTTGCTTTATGGAAGTCAAAACTTAGGTGTTTTGGCAGTTGCCAATGGCCCCATGAGCACGCCGTTTACGCCGCCAGACTTCATCGTTTTCCAATCAATCGTCGAGCAATCGGCGTTCGCTCTCTGCAACGCCATTGTCTACTCGGAGGCAGCCGAGAAGCGGCGTATCGATCGAGATCTGGACACCGCTCGGGACATCCAACGCATTCTACTGCCTGCGGCGCCCCCTGATATTCCGGGATACGAGATCGCCGGGGTTAATATCCCGGCCGGCCAAGTCAGTGGAGATTATTATGACTACATTCCTATCGGCGCCAACCGGTTTGGGATCGCTATTGCCGACGTTTGCGGAAAAGGCGTGCCCGCCTCGCTGATTATGGCGATGTGCCGGAGTGTTCTGCGCTCGGTCGCCCCTTCCAGTTCGTCGGCCGCCAGGGTCTTACACCAGGTCAACCGGCAACTGTACCCGGATATTAGGGAGGACATGTTCATCAGTATGGCATATCTTATTCTCGAGAAAGGCAGCGAGCATCTGTTGCTGGCTCGCGCCGGCCATGACGCTCCTCTCCTCTACCGAACAGCCACTCGATCGGTCGAAAAGGTTAACCCCTCGGGTATGGCCCTCGGAATTGACAGCGGAGGCGTTTTCGATAGGGTGACTGGCGATTTTACGGTCCGCCTGGAGAGTGGAGACTGTCTGATTCTCTACACTGATGGAGTGACTGAGGCGCTTGACAGCAATGGCATCGAATTCGGGATTGCGAGATTGATCGAGGTGATCCAAGGGACCGCCGACGAGAACGCACAGGCGGTCGTCGTTCAAGTAACCGAAAAAGTGCGATCCTTCGTCGGTAGCCAGCCTCAAAACGACGACATCACCTTGGTCGCCATTCGGAAAGTATGAGTGAGCCATCAAAAGAATTTGAAACTGAGGAAAACGCTAGAATTGGCGAGAACACTGAAAAACAGGACGAGAAGTTCGTGACGAATCTAGGAACCACTGACCCAGAAGCCGTCTCGCGGGAACCAAACCGGCCCGGTGATGCATCTACGGACCCGGAAAGCCGGGTAGCCGAATTGCAAGCGGAGCTGACCAAATACAAGGATGCCGCTCTTCGGGCAGCAGCCGACCTCGATAACTATCGGAAGAGAGTGTCCAGGGAACGCGACGAATCGATCAAATACGCAAACACGGCTTTTTTGGAACGCCTTATTCCCATCCTGGACAATTTTGAGCTTGGCCTTCAGGCTGCGCGCAAGGCCCCCGAGGCTGCCCCTATCGTAGATGGGTTGGCCATGGTCTACAAACAACTTCAGGATTTCCTTACCAATAGCGGGGTCGAACCCATCGACGCTGCCGGACAAACCTTCGATCCCAACCTTCACGAGGCTTTGGCCCAGGAGGAAAATCATGAGGTTCCAGAGGGTAAAGTCATTCGGCAGGTGCGAAGAGGATATCGCTTGCGAGACCGGCTGTTGCGCCCGGCAAACGTCGTAGTCTCGAAAGGAGCCCCCCAACAAGTGGTTGCCAGGGGAGAAGGAGAGTAAGTGATGGCTACCAAACGGGACTACTATGAAGTCTTGGGTGTTGATCGAAAGGCTTCAACCGAAGAGCTTAAAAAGGCTTACCGTAAGCTCGCGGTAAAATACCATCCCGATAAGAACCCAGGCGACCCGACGGCCGAAGAGAAATTCAAAGAAGTCGGCGAGGCTTACGAGGTGCTCATGGACTCGAACAAACGGGCCGCCTACGACCAATTTGGTCACGCCGCCTTTTCCCCAGGAGCTGCAGCTGGCCGTGGAGGAGGTTTTGGCGGCGGCGGGTTCCACGATCCATTCGACATTTTCCGCGAGGTATTCGGGGGAATGGCTGGAGAGGGTGCTGGCAGCATTTTCGATCAACTATTTGGCACCGGTGCCAGCCCCCGGGATCGAAGCGGCCGGCAGCGTGGATCAGACCTTCGATACGATCTGCAGATCACTCTCGAAGAAGCCGCCTTCGGCACCGAGAGAGAGATCGAAATTCTCAAACACGATACCTGTACTCGCTGTAACGCCACCGGAGCAGAGGCCGGTTCTAAGGCGACCACTTGCCCGACTTGCCACGGACGAGGTCAAGTCGTCACATCGCGCGGCTTTTTCCAAGTATCGCAAACTTGTCCTCGTTGCCGGGGAACAGGCCAGGTTATCGAACGTCCATGCAGAGAATGTCAGGGCGAGGGGCGGCTTGAGAAACGGTCTCGGATCAAACTCAAGATTCCCGCGGGAATCGATGACGGAGCTAAGCTGCGATCGATGCGAAATGGTGAAGCTGGCGTCCGCGGCGGTCAGACCGGTGATTTGTATGTCGTAATTCATATCCGCGAGCACGAGATTTTTTCACGAGATGAGGACGACCTGTTTTGTGAAGTACCCATTTCTTTCGCCATAGCGGCCCTCGGAGGAGAATTGAAGGTTCCGACCTTGCAGGGGCAGGCCATGCTTAAGATTCCGCCTGGAACCCAAAGCGGCACGCAGTTCCGCCTGAGAGGGTATGGCATTACTAACATAGACAGTAAAACTAAAGGCGATTTACGCGTTCGTGTCCTGGTTGAAGTACCGACCAGACTGAACGGCGAGCAGCGAAAGAAATTGGAAGAATTTGCTGCGTCCTGCGGGGATGACAACACCCCTATACATCGAACATTTTTCGATAAGGCGAAGGATTTCTTCCGGTAGTCGTTCGGCGTTTGGCGTTTGGCGTTCCGTGAGATTGAGTCGAGCTTTGGCCCAAGAATTCTCTCCGAAGACCAACCAACACTTACCCTAGCCAACAATGATGCAGTCCAGGATACCAGTGCTCGTTGGCGAGAGCACCGAACGCCGAGCGCTGAACGCTGAACGCTGAACGTCATGCAGATTCACAGGTTTTTTATTCGGCCTGAATCGTGGTCTCCTGATCGCCTAGAACTTGATCAGGACGAGGCG
>JAFAIO010000312.1 GCA_019236675.1 Verrucomicrobiota bacterium | reverse complement strand
CCGGGTAATGCAGCAACTCGTACATATCCCGCCGCTCCGAGTTTCGTTAGAGCGACGCCGGCTTCCAGCGTAGAGTCACTTAGACCGTATACAGTGAACGCCGTGTTGGGATCGGGAAATGCAGCGCGAATCTTATCGATGAAGGCGGTCTCATAGACACAGATATTAACGCTGCCCGGCAGATGTTCGATTGCGAACGATTCAGCCGAGAGCACGTCAATCAGAGGGGACGGCAGCTCGGGCATGGTATAGATAAACGCTGCTGATTTCTTGCCTCAACAATCTCTTGATGTCAAGATATAGCCGTGTCGAAACCCGCTGCTTCCACGCGCCCCGGCGTTCATGTCTGGCTCATTCTGATGAAGGCATACGGAGCAATTGAAGCAGTGGCCGCTAAAAGCATCGCGGATTCCAATCTTGGCCCATCCGATTTTCAAGTACTGGAGATTCTGTTGCACAAAGGCGCTCTGCCGGTCAACACGATTGGCCGCAAGATCATGCTGACTAGCGGATCTATTTCAACCGCGGTGGATCGGCTTGAAAAGCGGGAATTAGTGCGTCGGGATCCATCAGTCGACGACGCCCGGGTGACCTATGTTTCTCTTACCGGCCTCGGCCACGCATTGATTCAGCGAATTTTCTCCCAGCATGCTCGGCGGATGGAGGATGTGTTCGGTCCGTTGTCCGACGAGGAACGGTTATCGTTGGAAGAACTTCTTAAGAAAGTTGGCAAACACGCGGAATCGCTAGGACCGTCACCGGGTAGAACAAAAATACCTTGACGTCAAGATAATCAATGGAAACGGTATCTTAGTAATTTGCGCTTAAACCTTTAATTCTAATCATGGCTAAACTTCTTCATATTGAAGCGTCCCCCAGGAAAGACCGGTCCAGATCAACGCAGGTCGCACACACATTCCTGGCCGCGTATCAGAAGAGCCGCCCGGACGGCTCCATTGAAACATTAGATCTTTGGGCTACCCCCCTTCCCAGTTTCAATGGCGACACCATCGAAGCCAAGTACGCGATACTCCGAGGCCAACCCCATACCCCTGGCCAGGCGGAAGCTTGGAAATCGGTCGTAGACGTAATTGAACGATTCAAATCGGCCGACAAATACCTTTTCTCGTTGCCGATGTGGAACTTTGGAGTGCCCTACATCCTCAAGCATTATATTGATGTTCTAATTCAGCCGGGTCTCACGTTTTCGTTTGATCCGCAGTTAGGCTATAAAGGCCTGGTAACTGGCAAGAAAGCGGCCGCGATTTACGCGCGCGGGGGCGCCTATGGTCCCGGTACGGGAATGGAAGATTATGATCTGCAAAGCAAAATGCTCGCCGGTGTACTTGGATTTATCGGGCTCACTGACTTGGTGAATATCTTTGTCGAACCAACGTTAGCTCCCCCAGAAGTATCCGAGGCAGGATTTGCCAAGGCAGAGGAGTTAGCAGTCTCGACGGCTAAGTCGTTTTAAGCGGTACCAGAACCGCAGATTCGTGCGGAAAATCCGAAGGATTCCTTCGTTCTCGTACTCGTCGTCGTCCTCGTCCTCGAGATTTGGGGTAGCACGTTGCTCGCCCGAAACCCTTGGTGCCCCACTAAAGGACAAATCGTGCTAAGAGGCCAAACACATGCTCGATCGAGGACGAGGACGATTTTGTTGCTACACCGGTCAAGCAGTTACGTCTGTTGCCAAGCCTCAGGGACCCACGGATACCCGGCTCCGTCCTTCGCGATGTGGCCGACACCGTGAAACGGCAGATGATAACCAAGGACGCGGCTGCGATTCGTCGCGAACTCTTCGAATAGCTTCTTTCTGGTGGCGGCGGCGAGCGCTTCGTCGGTATCGAATGCCACGGTCCAGGATGGGTTCCTAAACATAATGACCGGGTGATGAGCCAGATCAAAAATGTGTACCAGCTCTTGTTTATCAGACTGAATCCGTAAGGCGGTGTGCCCGGGCGTATGACCTGCCGCCGCTTGAACGACGATGCCGTCGATCAGGCTTGTGCCGGCCGCAACGCGTTTGAAGGTTTTTTCCAGCGTCCCGAAAGTTTTCTGTGCGAACTCAAGCAAGTCGGTCTTTGTCTTGTCATCCAGACGCTGTTTAGAGAAATCGGGTTTCTTGCTGGTCCAGAAATCCCATTCCCGGTCGTGAACGAAATGTTGAGCTGAACTGAAGACCGGCTTCCCGTCATCTGTTATTAGCCCGCCTAAATGGTCGAGGTGAGCATGAGAAAGGAAAACACTCGTTATCTGGTCCGGCTGATAGCCGGCGAGCTGCAACTGCTGGAGGAACTTTCCGGTTGTAGGCTCCAACAACTTGCCGCTGCCGGTGTCGCAAAGCAGCAAGTCCTTGCCGTTATCAATCAGGACTGGGTTAAATGACAGGGTAAGCTGATCGCTAGGCAAAAAGGCGTCGGTCAATGCTTGTTGCAGATCATGGGTGGTGGCCTCAGGTGCCCACATCGGTTGTTGAGCTGGAAAATTGCCGTAGCCATCGCTCAGCACTGTGAGTTGAAAATCTCCAACCGAGAATTGGTAGATATCCGAATTGCCTTTTCTTGGTTGCGAGGTTTGCGCGTTAGCGGATTTGGTGATACCGGCGGCAACGCTGGCCGCTGCCAAAGCGATCATCCCGAAGGCATCTCTACGTGAAAAAGGTGTGTTCATCGAGCGTGGAGTAGGTCGGAAAATTCCAATGTTACCTAAAATGCAAGATCACCGGCTAAATAGAGGATCTCCAATAAGCGTCGAGAATCGTTCGATAACCCGATTGCATCGGATTGGCGGTCGATCTTAGCCGCGAAGCGGCGGCTTAAGATACTCCGCCGGCTGCCGGATTGAAAAACGGCTCCGTAGGAGTCGGATCTTTACAGCTCGTGGCGCAAAAAACGCGTACAGCTCCGTAGGAGCGGCATCTGGTGTAGGAGCGTTAGCTAGCGGCGTTCGATGTCGCCCCTAACGGAGCTGTTCGCGAATGAGATTGCCCTGGCTATAAAGATTTTGCTCCTACGGAGCTAGTCATCCGCTCTGTTTGAATCAGCCGCCAGGAACCCGTCTCACGTTTTTCAATCCCGCGCCTGCGGGACTAGGCTATCTTTAGCCACCGTTCCGCGGCTTCACACCTAACGCGCCGCTACCCGGCTATTTACCGGCGCCGCTTCAAGGATCCTCGACTGGAAACGGAACCTGCTTAGATCGAAAAACTTTCGGAGATTGAGGTATTGGCCTCCGCCAATCTCCGGTGCGCGCCGGGTTAATAATTGCGGATAAGAGCTAGCCAATCCGTAATTGGTCCCATCGTATTCCCAGTACCGAAAGGTCTGTTCAACCGCCAAACCTGCTGGAGCCATGCTCACAACCGCAGCGGGGAATGGCTGGATCCAGGTTTTCCGAATCGAGCGGATGACCGCACTAGGCATTGCCGGACCGCACGTGTTCGACAGGACCTGTGGATTATAAAACTTGCCGTCCGGTGTGACTGTATAACGGGCGGTTACGGTGCCCCAATTGTAGTCATATCGGTGCGTGTAATAAACGATCTCTTCGTACCAGCGAGTAGCAACCGTGTCCTGCAACTGGCGGAAATATTTCCCCCATGGAGTGCTATCCCCGTAAACCGGTATCGGGAGTTGATAAATTGGAGTCTCAAGACGGCTTGCCGTAGTTCCTGCAGATACCTGATGCATTGCGACCAAAGCTAAGCATGCTGCCAACCATAGGCCCTGCCAGTGCAGGCGCACCGCAACGATCTTCTTCATAGACCCTAATAAAGCATAACCTGTGCTCATCGGACGAGAAAGACCAAGCTGCCTCGCCGTGCTTCCAGGTTGTGACTGATTACTAAGAAATTCGGCGGGTAACGAGCTTTACTGACGATAATTCAATCGCAATTGGAATTCTTTGCCTTATAGTTCACCGGTTTTCATTTGGGTAACAGCAAACCGTCGTACAACTCGCTCTGTTAAGGATAGGTTTATGGGTAAACATGGCTTCAGGTTTTCGCTGACGCTCGCTGCCGGCTTGGTATTTTTTATACCGCCCTTGCGCGCTGAATTCGTATACGTCGCTAACAGCGCGGACAAAACGATCGCCGGATATAGTGTAGGAACTGATGGCACTTTAACGTCGGTGCCGGGCTCTCCTTTTCCCGGGCTTAGCGGTACCATCTCTCTAACGGTAGAACCCCGGGGTCGGTTCCTCTATGCCTTAGGCGTCGATGCGTCTACGCTCTTAGGCTACCACATCGAAAATAATGGGGCGTTAAGCCTAATTCCCGGATCGCCATATGCGCAAACCTCACCGCCCCAATCAATCTCCGCTGATCCAAACGGCAACTTCCTTTATTTGGCGAATTTGCCAGACACTGTTTCGGGCTATCGGATTGAGCCGAACGGGAGTCTTACTCCGGTTCCTGGTTCTCCTTTCGCGGCCGGCTACCGCCCAGCGGCGGTCGTAGTCGAACCTAAGGGGGAATACGTGTATGAGATCAATGCGAGCGATAGCTCGGTTTGGGGCTACCACATCGAAAGCAACGGGGCGTTAGTTCCTGCTGTCGATTCACCCTTTGCCGTCGGATATCCGGGTTATTTGGTTACCCCTGGGGTTTACATGGTGCCGACGCTGGCCAAAGGTGAACTGGTCTACATCAACAACTTTGAACTATACGTTTACAGCGTCCAATGCCAGGGGGCTTT
>JAFAIO010000289.1 GCA_019236675.1 Verrucomicrobiota bacterium | reverse complement strand
TCAGGCTTCTTTTAGTCTGATCGATCAGGTGATCGTCGGCACTTTAGGTGCCGGTGCTGTAGCTGCCGTTGGCCTATCTAACAACCTCTCATTCATTCTCACCCTCTTATATGCTGCTATTGGAACCGGTAGCGGGGCGTTCATAGCGCAAGCCTATGGCCGCCGGGATATGGACGAAGTTTCCAAGATCGCCGCCATTGGTCAAACCGCTGCCGCGACCTTAGGGATTTGCAGCTCTTTCCCTCTGGTCCTGTTTCCCAGCCCAATTCTGCGATTCGTGGGAGCGCAGGAAGAACTGGTGAGGGCCGCGTCTGTGTATCTGCAACTATTTGCGGCCTCCGCGCCGCTCATGGTAATGAGTGCGGTCACTACCGCGACTTTTCGTTCAATGGGCGACTCACGAACGCCAATGGCAATCACGATGGGCTCAGTTTGTTTGAACACCATACTAGCGGTACTTTTAGTTTTGGGTATCAGCGGCTTTCCGAAGTTAGGTGTGGCGGGCGCCGGATTAGCAACATTGGTTTCTCAAAGTGTTCGAGCGGTTGTGCTTGTGGTGGTGCTTTATTTAGCGAAGAAAGGGATGCGTTGGCACTGGCCGGCTTGGTCCAGTATTACCCGGATCGGTCCAACTTTATTCAAAACAACCTACCCTATCGCACTCAGTGAGATGCTTTGGGGCACAAGCACGTTTGTTTACGTCGTCATTTTCACGCGAGTCAGTACCGAAGCTCTGGCTTCAAGCCAGATTGTGACTACGGTTGAGAATCTTTTTATAGTAGCTGCTTCCGGTTTAGCCCCGGCCGCGATGGCCACCGTGGGCCAAGCGCTTGGCGCGGACGCAAAGGGCGACGCCCGGCGGCAAGCTCGCCGCGTGTTGTATGCAGGGAGTGTTGCAGGGCTATTTTTCGCAGTCGCTCTCACCTGCGTCAGTTTTCTTTTACCGGTCCTATATCCTAGGGTTGATCAGCAGGTTCTGAATCTGGCCTTTTGGGGTGTTATCATTGTGGCCGCTGTTCAACCGGCTAAGGTATTAAATAATGCTCTAGGCACTGGCATCCTTCCCAGCGGAGGCGATACCAAGTTCGTCCTGCTCATCCATGTCATCAGTAGTTATGCCGTTGGTCTACCCATCGCGGCGTTAGCGGCGCTACTTCTAAGATGGGGCGCTCCTAGCGCTTTTGGTTCTAAAGCATTAGAGGAGCTGTTGAAGTCCGCACTTTTATTCGCCCGATATCGAAAACGGGCATGGCAACGGGAATTGCGGACATAGGTCGGACGTTTTCATGCCCCACCTGTGACGCTACCGCCGGTCACAGGGTGTGCAGTATTTAGCCAAATGAATCAGTTTTCCCTAAGGCCAACGGGAAGCTATAGTTGCTGCAGATGATCACGGAGAAACCGGCTACACCAACTCCAGGCGCCAAGAAGTTGATCTTGTTGGTCGATGATCATCCAATTTTCCGTTACGGGCTTGAAGCTTTACTAAAAAAGCACCAACCGGAGCTGGTATGCGTCCATGCTGACACGCCGCAGGCGGCTTTGGAATCGATCCAGGATTCTCCTCCCGCAATCGCGATTGTGGACGTGTCGCTAGCCGGTGCTAACGGCATCGAGCTCGTAACCCGGATAAGAGCTGAACAGCATCTTCTCTCTGTCATTGTGTTGTCCATGCACGATGAGCCGCCATATGTTTTGGGGGCGTTCAAAGCCGGGGCGCAGGCTTACGTCATCAAGACCGATCCGCCGCGAGAGCTGCTGGATGCCATAAACAGCGTTGTCAGTGGCAAAATATTTCTGAGTGTGCGGCTTCGCCAAAATCCGATTTTCAAGCTGTTGTCGGGAGGTGAATCGATGATGGGTCAACTCACGGACCGCGAAGCCGAAGTTTTGCTGATGATGGGGCGAGGACAGAGCACCGCTGCAATCGCGCAAGAACTTGGTTTGAGCGTGAAAACCGTCGAGACCCATCAATCTCACATCAAAGATAAATTGGCACTTGCCAGCGGTCGAGAGATGGTCCAATTCGCGGTCAATCTCGTGACTTATCGCGAAATGTAGGGCGAGGGCTTCGCCTAGGGCTCAGCGGAGTGGTGGAGTAATGGAGTGTTGGAGTACTGATTCATCCGCCAATACTCCATTACTCCGACCCTCCATTACTCTAACACTCCGTTCCGCCGTTATAGGGGAACAAAATACTTATCGAGGTAAGATTCGAGCAGGTTGTGTTTCGCCGCTAAACAACGGCATGCGATATAACCGTCTGGTCGGACCAAGTACAAAACGGAAGTAGCATAATGCTGGGCAAACTGACCTTCGATGTCCACTAAGACGTCGATGCCCGGCTGGCCGAGAGATGCCTCGTTAGGCAGAATGAGGTATGCTGTTATGACTCGTCCGTAATGTTTTTGAATCAGTTCGAAGATAGGTTTGGCGGTTTGGAATCCATCCGGCCAGTTTTCTAAACTGGCTAGGTAGAACAAAACGTGTCCTTGGCCAAACAATGTCGCCAAGGTGATCTTTCCATTTTTTTCGGGTCTTGAGACGATGACTCCCGGAGCGAAGTCGCCCGCGTGGGGCCCGTCGGGAGCATAGTGGTCCTCCACCACCGGGCTGGAACGATATTCAATGCCGGTTTCACTCACCGTCTTAGTTGCTGTTCTCTGAAACACACCGGTTCCCGATAGGATAGGGAGTAAATTGTCTCGTAGTAGTCGATTGCTGCGTTTCTCGGCAGTTATCATGTTTTGCGTGAACTCGGTCATTCTTAGCACGCTGTGCTCGACCGGCATCCGTTCCCGCTCGAAAGAATCGAGCAGATCTGGTCGGGCGAAGCACCGCTGCACGAGCGCCAGTTTCCAAGCTAAATTCCAGGCGTCCTGAATCCCAGTGTTCATGCCTTGAGCCAGTGCCGGACTATGAATATGGGCGGCATCTCCCAGCACAAAGACGCGGCCTCGCCTCAACTTTTCCACCATCCGGGAGTTCACTCGGAAATAGGTAGTCCATCCAAGATCGCTAAGCTTCATCGAAACGCTGGATCGGCCATCCGCGATGCTTTGCCATTCATTCAATGTCGGCTTTTTCTCTGTGCGAAGCTGTTCTGGCGGGTTATCTGCAACCAACCGGTATCGCCCTTTTCCAAGCGGGAAGAACGCCAGTAATCCTTCTGGACGGCCGAATACATGGGCGTGATCTTCCGACAATGCCGATTCTGCGTGAACATCACCCAGCAAAAAATGCAGATCGAATGTCTTACCGGCGAACTGCAGGCCTAGAACTTCCCGTACTTTACTCCGAGCTCCGTCACAGCCCAGAAGCCAATCGACCGAAATCTCCTCTTGCCGGCCGTCGGGCAAAGCGATTTTCGCGAGCACAGTAAGGTCTGATTGTTCGAAACCGATGAGAGCGGTCTGACGTTCGACTTCTAATCCGTGTTTTCGCAGATGATCACCGAGAATGCGTTCCGTCTCGCTTTGCGGCAGGGTTAGGATGAACGGGAAACGACTGGGAATATAGCCGAAATCGAGATGACCGATTTCGGATCCGGTCTCGCCGTATAGGGTAACGCCGTTTAATCGATGTCCAAGTCCCAGGAATTGATCGACGACCCCGCTTATCTCAAACACTTCCAATGTACGGGCCTGAATACCGATGGCCCTGGACTCTTGGGCGCGATCCGGTGCGGAATCGATAATCCGTACTCGCAGCCCCTGAGCGAGTAAAGCTGCCGCCATACTTAGCCCGACTGGGCCAGCCCCAACAACAAGTGCATCTACCTTTGTAGCCATAGCTTCTTGCGGGTTCGTATCTCGCCGTCCAGTTAGCTTGGAATAGTTGGAGACGAGCGGGAGGGATGAGCTCTCGACTACTCTCGCGGCCGCGGACTGCGCCGCGGCCCGGTTTACAAGCGGGTGCGTTCCGAAATCTAGGACGCGCCAAAGCGAAGCGACGGCGACCTGCTCATCCGCAAGGGTTAGTCCGGTTTTGGCCATGTTGTAGCCGGTCCCGGACGAGCGGGAGCTCGTCCCCACCGCGTTGGGCGAGTTAGTCCTCGGGCTTTGGAGAAGGTCGGCCCCATTCATTAAATGGATCCCGGCTCGGCATACCGCGAGAAATAAAAAATCGCTCGCAAGCTAACGAAATGCTCTGGACAGTTATCCTTTGCGTCGGCTTGGTCCGTTTGGGGAACACTTTGGTTTTCTTGGTCCGGTGCACAGCTAAAGTCCTTTGCCGGAGAGGAACTTACGTCGTGAGAAACATCGCAGTAAATGAGGTCTAACCCTGAAATGGGGATCAGGGGAACGCGCCGACTCGCCTTAGGCTCGTCGGCGAATAGCAAATCGCAGATAGCAGATAGCAAATAGCAAATGATGCCCTTGGGCATAGCTTAATAACCCATCGACAAATCTCTTCCACACGTGCTCGGTGCAGCTGACCTGGACCGCGTCGACTCTGTTTGACCTGCTTCAATGAACAGCTTTCGCGCAGCGGACTCGGAATATGAGCGACTTGGCCAGCCCGCTCACCATGACGGTTGCCCATCAAAAGCAGCTATTCGGGTGAACCGGCGGACTTTCATAGATCAAGGCGGATCAATTCGATCGAGAATATGCCGCTTCGCGATGTATCAAGGTGCCAATGCAGCCGCTTGCTGGGTTGGTATCGAACTTTGCTTGATAGCAAAGACGAACCGGCGCAAAGCAATTACTAAGCTCGGGGCGGGCTTGTTTGCGGCTGCGGCCCAGAGGTATTCGTTAGACTTCTTTCTGCAGAATCATGTCTGAAAGCTCACCTAAAGAACCGTTAAGGCCAGCCGCTGGCACCGAGTTCGAACAGACAGCCTTGCAAATCGATGGGTTTCTGACGCTCATTAGCAATGAGCCTGGCGAATATGTCTGTCTGTTTGACGGTACTCTTTACAGCAATGTCCCTGACTCCAGAGTTCAAGAGATGCTGATCCAGGCACTGCGAAACTGGCAGTGATATAGTGCCGGACCGGCCATGCCACCTCTTAAGCCATTACGCTTGCACGTTTGGCCTTCGGCGTTTTCCCCCTGGACGATATTGTCCCGGAGAGACCGAATGAGTCGTTGCCCATAGCCGCTTCGCGGCAAGCCCGACAGTCCCAAAGGGACCGAAATTAAATGGGCATTTGGCCGCCGGTGACGCCGTAGATTTCGCCCGATACATAACTGCTTAAATCGCTGGCTAAGAAAACATATATCGGCGCGATCTCGGAGGGTTGAGCGGGACGTCCGAAGACGGTTTTTGAGCCGAATTCCTTCACCTTGTTCTTCGGCAACGTAGAAGGGATCAGCGGAGTCCAGACCGGACCCGGAGCAACCGCATTTACCCGGACACCTCGTTTAATCGCGAAACTTGCCAAAGAGCGGGTAAAACTAACAATGGCCACCTTGGTCGACGCGTAAGCAATCAGCGTTGGAGTGGGATCAAAAGATTGGATGGATCCGGTATTAATGATTGTTCCGCCTGGTTTCATCTGCGGGAGCAACGCTTTGCACAGCCGGAACATCGCGAAAACGTTTATGCGATAAGTTTCTTCGAACTCGTCATCCGGTATGTCTTCAAAATTCTCGTAGGTCCGCTGGAAGGCTGCATTATTGACTAAAATGTCGATGCTCCCGAAAGCATCAACTGATTCCCGGGCGATCCGTTCGGCTATCGATGGGACACCGATATCGCCGGGAAGGAGTATCGCTTTCCGACCAGCTTTAGTGACCAGACTTTCGGTCTTCTTGGCATCCTGATCTTCCGAAAGGTAGGAAATAGCGACGTCAGCTCCTTCTCTAGCAAAGGCCAGAGCAACAGCCCGACCGATGCCGCTATCCGCTCCCGTAATTAATGCATGGCGATCTTTCAGCTTGCCTGTGCCTTCATAAGTGAATTCTCCATGATCCACTTTCGGAAGCATTTCCTTCTCAGTTCCGGGGGGCGATTGCTGCGTCTCAGGGAACGGCGGCTGTTGATGCAGTGTGCGTGGATCTTGTGTTTTCACGATGTTTTTGTCGGCTAGTGGGTTTAGAACGGTTCGGTCGCAGGACCGCTCCTGGTTGCGTTTGTTAGTTAACTAAAGGATTTCACGGAGTTTACTGGCTAAGTGCAGTTCTCCTTGGCTGATGCCCATCCGAACGGGAGTCCAGCAACGATTGGGCTAAGAGGCCACCGCAGCGAGCTGACTTACCCTTTTGATCTGCGGCGTGGGCCAGAAAATTAGCTATGACCCAATTTCTCTATATTCAATTCAAGGTCGACCCAAAAGGAACCCTTGCCCGCCCCAATGGATCGGAAAAGATCGTAATCGAACTGCCGGTTAAACATGTTGACGATTGGAAGGTCGAGCGACCTGATCGCAAACTGTTAGATGATGAAATCGCCATCCTGATAACCGAACCTGTGTCCATTGCTACCGCTGACAAATTTGTTGCCTTGACCCATCAACCGCTCAGGAAACGAGAGATTCATTCCCCCAAATTTCTGGCGACGCGTCCATTCGTCATGAACGATCGGAGTTGCGATTACGAGGACAATGGGATCAGAGCTTGGTTCGTCGCCTAGACCGGACCGCCAGGCGGCGGCGGCCGGACCACTACTGGCCGCGACTCCGCAGAAGCCAGATCTTTATAGCTCATGAGCACGCGGCCTGTGTTGCGGTCGCCATATAAAGATTTTACTCCTACGGAGCTTTCATCAACTTTCAGAGCGCCGACTGAAAATTCCTTTCTCTAACTTTCGAGTATGTGGCGCACCTCTTCTGCGCTTTTGCCGAGCCTCTTCTGAAGCCTCCCGACAAGCTCGTCGTCCTTTCCCTCCGCGTATTTAAGGTCGTCGTCAGTTAACTGGGCGTACTTCTGTTTGAGCTTCCCTTTGACTTCATTCCAAGAGCCTTTGAATTGGAGTTTGTTCATATAAACAATTCGCGCCACGGCCAGCTGGTGGCCTGGATCTCCGAGCGGTTGAGATTCCTTTTAAAAGCTATTCAAGGCGCTCGGCCTTGAATTAGCCGGATAACTAATACGATTACAGCAATCACTAGAAGGATATGAATGAATCCGCCGGCCACGTGACCGACTAGACCCAATAACCAGAGCACGAGTAAAATAACAATTATGGTCCAGAGCATAAGAAATTCCTTGGCTATCGCCGGTAGTGGCGTGCAGCTTAGTTTCGCCTAGGATAACCGAAGTGGATTGCCCCGAATAATCGAATACGCCCATGGAAGTTGTGCTTGGTACGCAACGAATTTTCCTGCTCTCGCCGGCCAATGTCGCCGGAAGAAGAGCGAAGATATTGTTAAATCGTGAAGCTTCGTTTGAGCTGGCTCGCCGGTTACACGCCGGTGACAAAGTCACGCTGGGAGAAGCGTTCACGTTTATGAGCGGTCTCTATTTCCGAGGCAAGTTGGCTTATGCCCGCGCCTTTGCCCAGCCACCGCCGGGGCTCATGGGGGTCTATGTAATCACCAGCAATCGAGGCTTACTGCCGGCGGAGACACCTATAACTGCTGAGGAACTGGGCTCCTTCTCTGAGGCCCCGATTGATGCTCGAAACAAAAGCTATAGCGAACCTTTGGTTCGCACTGGCCTGGCTCTGGCTGATGCCGGCCCGGGCTGTGCAATTATTTTATTAGGAAGCGTAGCCTCTGCGAAATATACTGAACACCTTCTTCCCATCTTTGGCCCGAATCTGCTTTTCCCTGTGGAATTCGTGGGACGAGGGGATATGAGCCGGGGCGGCCTTTTGCTCAGAAGTGCAGCCACCAATCAAATGCTGGAACATGTGCCGGTTGCCGGGACCCTGCTTCGGGGGAAACGTCCTCCAAAATTGATCCCGGTGAAATCGGGCCGCCGTACTCAAATGTGAGAGGTGAGAAGTCACTAGTGAGAAGTGAGATATGGCCGATTGTGAGAGGCGTTCGCTTTAAGGATGTCTTTCTTCACCATCTCATGGTTCAAAACCAATGCTTGGAGGGGAGCCGCTTTTGACCACTGCCATACCGCTGGCATGATCGCGCGAAAAACCGTGGCGCTACCGGACGTTCGGTAGCAGGCGGCTCCAGGAAACGTCTCCACGCGTATTAACCCCGCAACGTGTCCGATCGGCCGGACTAACGGAAATCATTCAGGAGGTGGTGACAGCTGGAGACGTTCGCGGGAGCCGCTGCTGCCACGCTACAGAGCTAGCCACGGTATAAAAGCGGCTCCCCTCCAGGCGCTGGCGACCGGTGCCGGACGGGATTCATGTAAGATTCTCCTCTGTTTCCTCCAGCTGGCTCCTGTTCAAAAGGTCTGTCTTAGTGTCCTCTGCGACCTTTCCATATTGTTGGTTCTTCTGCTTAGCTCCTGTTCAAATCCGTCTTCTCTTTGCGGCTTCGGGTACGACCAAACACTCCGCGTGATCCGAATTTTCCAAGGACGTATGCATCGTGGAGCTCGCTTGTTGGCGCCTCTTCTTTTAGGCGTCCTGATGCTGAACATCTCGGCCGCGCCCGGATCCCAAAACCGATCTGCGGGGCCATCGACAACGCCGAACAGTCCGCCCACTCTCGATCGTGAAACGATCATTCGTCTAAAGATCTTTTTAGACCTGCATTCCTTTGGGCCGGGAGAAATCGATGATCACTGGACTGATCTTTGCGCGAGCGCGCTGCAACTTTATCAAACCACGAACGGGAACGGTGCTTCCGGGATTGACCCGGAGCTGAAACAAGAACTGACCAGTCTCACACCATTATATATCGACTATCAAATCAAGCCCGACGATATGGCTTGGGTTGGTAAATCTCCTCAGAAACCTGCCGCACAGGCGAAACGCAAGTTTATGCCTTATCCGTCAATAGCCGATTTCGTTGCCGAGCGTTTTCACACCAACCTGTCATTCCTGGCTAAACTAAATCGGGGAAAGAATCTCAGCAAATTACACCCTGGCGATGCCGTACAGGTTCCCAATGTGCCTCCGTTGGAGCTTTCGGGGCTTAAAGAAGCCGATGATGTTCCGCCTCGACCGGAGCTGCAGGCTCGCCACGTCGAGATCGATACCAAAAGCAAAACTTTAACCATTACGGACGGCGGGAAAATATTAGCCGCGTTTCCGATCACGCCGGGCTCACGACAGCTGCCCGCTCCGGTTGGCACGTGGCAAATAGTGAAAATAGCAACTTTGCCATGGTTCCGATGGGACAAAGCGATGCTACTGCACGGCAAACGCAGCGGCGATTTTCACAACATCCCCCCGGGACCTCGAAACGAGGTGGGGCTTGTCTGGATCGGCCTCAACAAAAAGGGCATCGGAATTCACGGAACCAATAACCCCGATTCGATTGGCCGTTCTGCCAGCCATGGCTGTATCCGGCTGGCGAATTGGGATGCGGTTGAGGTACTGAACGCGGTGACCAAAGGCGTGACGGTTGAGATCAAGTGACCGCACTTGATCGTGAGAAGAGAGTGGTGATTGGTGGAGGGGCATTTGTGGACGGAGGGGCGTTGCATTCCGCGTTTTAGCTCCAGCGGGAGTCGACGCCGTTCGTCATGTCCAGGTATGGCGTTTGGAAAGATGCGACGCCCCTGAACCCTAAGCGCTCTGACAGGTCCGAAGTTCCCGAATCCTTCGAATTCCTTGGGGCAGCCGATGAAAAAAGCTAGTTCCCAAGAGTGATCATTATAGCTACTTCGGGTTGAAAAAGAACATCCGTAGAATCGACCAGCCGCGATCTTCTTGCGCTTTGGTCGCCGCATTACAATTGGTGACAGCTGTCCTCTTCGCACTGTTGTTGGGAGGTGTCGCTCTATCGGCAGACCCCACACCGGTGCGTCACCAAGAAGGGACGTTGCACGGGTTCCTTATGCTCCGCACACTCGATGGAAAGACCATAGCCAGCGCACCGGGATCGAAACCGGTGCTGGTCAAACTAGCAATTTCACCTGGTGGTCAAGAGAGATTTTTGATCCAAGGCCTCCCGGAGAAGGCCAACCATTTTGTTGTCCGGCCGGGAATCGAAGGAATTCCTGGTCTGCTGGCCTCCATTTTTGGCAAGCAACCACCTGATACTTATGTCTGGGTTCTTGGTGGCGAAGCTCCAACGTTTCTCAAGCTGCAGACCCCGGCGTATGAAGGGGGGCCGATGTGGGTCACGGAATTAGGCAGTCCACAGTAGTCGCTCCATGCGAACCGCTAACAGAGCCGGTACCTGTATACCGGCTTTCAACCGGAAGATGATTGAAGAATTTGCTGAAGGTCGCCACCCCTCTCGACTGAAATCTTTCACTCCGGGAACGGTTAAAGAAGGAACTTTCGCCGGGACAAGAACTAGGTTGGCGGATGAGAATACCGGCGATCAGGGAGGCCGGCCAAACTTAGCAAACGTGATTGGTGATTGGTCACGTCGCCGAGTGAGATCGGAGGGAAAAAGCCATAGCAGGGGAGCCGCTCC
Organism: Verrucomicrobiota bacterium; assembly: GCA_019236675.1. Lineage (GTDB taxonomy): Bacteria > Verrucomicrobiota > Verrucomicrobiia > Chthoniobacterales > JAFAMB01 > JAFAVN01. The sequence goes on along the minus strand of JAFAIO010000289.1, from coordinate 1,931 downwards.
AAACTGTTGCCGAACCCAGCGCGAGTTCATTCTTATCGTACAAAGCGGCCAAACCGTTAGGCAACACGCGGCTCCCGCGAATTACCCAGCGCGTGCCATCACCCTTTGGTACTCCGAAAACCGTACGGGTGACCAACATTACATGACACGCGACGAAACGTTCCCGGGAGCCGCCTGTTCATTAACCTCCAGGTACATGCCAAGATTTGCGCACGATTATGCGGTTTGGTTTTGAGAGCGGTCAAAAGCGGCTCCCCTCCAGGCGGCGGCTGGCTCCGATCGCGCTTGGCGACGCCACCACCAGAATTCTTAACACCGTGCTCATTTGTTAGCTGACGAAGCGGAGCTTCGCACAATTTGCCGATGCTTAGTGACCCATTTCTAAAAACGAAATCCTTGAAGAGAACCGTGGAGCGGACGTTTCGCGAAACCCTTATATGAGACTTACCTCTTTAAAGCTGGAGTCAGTGCAAGACCTATTCCTGGCTGAACTTCGAGACTTGTATAACGCGGAAAACCAATTGGTGGATGCCCTACCGAAGATGGCAGACGCTGCCTCTTCAACGGAACTTAAGAACGCCTTCACTCACCACCTGGAAGAAACCAAGAAACACGTGACGCGCCTGGATGACGTCTTCAAAGACCTAAATGAAGACCCGAAAGGTGAAACGTGCGAGGCAATGAAGGGACTAGTGAAAGAAGGTGAAGAGTTTATTCAGGCCAAAGGCGAACCGGAAGTCCGCGACGCAGGCCTGATCGGCGCGGCGCAACGCGTCGAACACTATGAGATGGCGGGCTACGGAACAGCGCGGACGCTGGCTCAGCGTCTGGGTCTCCAAGAGGTCGCCAAAATCTTAGACACCACCCTCAAGGAAGAAAGAGCGGCGGACGAAAAACTTACCACCGTGGCTGAGGGTAATGTGAATCCTACCGCAGCAAAGATGTCGGCGAAATAGGTATTCATGGCCTAGCCGCCCGCCAGTGTGCTTTGTTAGACCATGGAAGCGCAAGGTTAGCACAGCGAGCAGCGTTTTCAGAATCTGCCGGGAAAATCCCGATGTGGGCCGCGGGCGACTAGAGCTTGATCGACTAAGACGATGAAATAGATGAAATCGAGAAAGGGTCCGGCTTTACTGGCAGAAAATATTTCAGCGATTGTGATTGTCAGTCTCGCTGGACTCCTTTCTCGTGAATCGGCCTCTGGCTCGTCCTCGGGAGCTTCGGTTGGTATCGGACCCCGTCTAGGGTCAATAGCCCCGACGTCGTCTTGCTCCTCCTCCGGCCCCGATGGATAGGTCTGAAAACTTTGGCTCCGCGGACGTCGAGGCGCCGGCGGCCGCGAAAATCCGGTCGTGGTCGAAGCGGTTCACGCCAGAGTGAGAAAAGGACTCCTAGCCTGCTCAAGCGGGCCGGCAAAATCCTCAAGCTGCTGGGTCCCGGTCTGATCACGGGCGCAGCGGACGACGACCCGGGGCGGGATAGCGACTTATTCGAGCGATAAAAAAGAGGAACCTACGCGAGTAGTAGCGCCGAAGATTACCGGTGACCCCGCGACCCGTCACGCGGCCGATCGAGCACTGATCTCTTGGATTGCTGCCATGAAGGGATAAATAAACGGCATGGTCCAAAGTATGGCGTAACCGAATTGCGCTCCGACGTGGGTTTACTGCTCTTTTCTAACGTGATTAACTTAGGAGCTGATATCGGGGGCCATGGGCGCCGCAGGCGGTCCTTCCTCCCTTTAGTGTGTTCTGTTGGCGGGCATTTCCGTCTCGCTCCAAGTATTTGTGCCTTACCGAAAATACACACTGGTTTTAAAATGGCTGACATTCAGCCTTTTTGCCTATGTCGGGACAGTGTTTGTAATACGGGTCGATTGGCAAAAAGCAATACAAGGTACCTTCCTTCCCGCCATTTCTCTGAATGCGAAT
>JAFAIO010000250.1 GCA_019236675.1 Verrucomicrobiota bacterium | reverse complement strand
ACCGACGACCCTTTTGCAGTCGATGAGCTCTCATTGCCAAACGTCTCCTTTTTCAATAACCCCGCCGCAGGCGGCGCTCCGAAGACTCTGAGCATCGATTTCAGCTCAGAGTTCGATAAGGAGATCTTCCCGAAGTTCGCCGTAGGAATTATTTTCAATTATATCATTCTCAAGCCGCTGGGGCAGTCCTATCACGCGGGGTTCGACAACCTGGCGTTCGATTTTAAGTATCAGCTGTACGAAAACGCGCCGCATGAGTTCATCGTCTCACTCGGTGCGGAGATCGACGTGGGTGGTACCGGCAGTCAGGCGATCGCGGCCCAACCGTTTAGCACTTACACACCAACCCTGTACGTTGGCAAAGGGTTCGGCGATCTACCCGACTCGCTCAAGTATATCAAGCCATTGGCCGTCACCGGTACGCTCGGATACGTCGTGCCAGGCGAATCCGTCAATCCCAATTCGATTCGTTGGGGATTGGCCGTCGAGTATAGCATCCCGTATCTGCAACAACATGTGCAGGAGATCGATTGGTTACGCCCTCTGCGCAACGTCATCCCGTTGGTTGAGTTCGTGATGGACAGTCCTGTGAATCATGGCGGTGGGTACACCACCGGGACGGTCAACCCCGGGTTCCTCTGGGAATCGCGTTATTTCCAGGTGGGCGTCGAGGCTCAGATCCCGATAAACCGGGCTACTGGCCCAAATGTCGGCGCGGTTGTTGGGCTCCAAATCTATATCGATGACATTTGGCCTAAGATTTTCGGTTACCCTGTCTTCTTCAGAGAATCCAAATGAATACCAGACATCTCATCACGGTTTTAACCGTCTCGTTAATTCTTGCCGGCCTCGCTCATGCGCACGCCTTTCTCGATCATGCCGATCCTAAAGTCGGGAGCACAATCCACGACCCTCCGTCCCAGGTAACAGTCTGGATGACCGAGGGTCTTGAGCCCGCGTTCAGCAAGCTACAGGTTTTCGATGCTAAGGGCGTCGAAGTCGATAGTAAGGATACCAAGGTCAATGGCAGCACCATGACGGTATCACTGCCAAGGCTCGCCCCAGGGAAATACCGGGTTTCTTGGCAGGTTGTTGCTGTCGACACCCACAGAACATCCGGAAGCTTCGACTTTACTATCCAGTGAGATAACCATGCTCTGGCTTCCGTTAGCGCGGGCAATCCATATCGCGGCGTCGATATTGTTGGCGGCAATCTTTGCGTTCAGATTGGTCGTGCTAGCGCCAGTGGTATCACGTCCGGCCTCCGCAGGCTACGGCGCGACAGGTTATGACCGGGTTGACCGATTTCAGCCGAGGTTCAAAGGCATCTGGGGCCACCTTGCGCTGGTTGCGTGGTCTACTATGGTTGTTTCTGCTGTGGTCTGGTTCTGGGTCGTGGCTGCTACCATCAGTGGAGCGGCCACGATGCTCGCTGTTGATGGCGAGACACTTCAGACTGTTCTCCTGCAAACCCAGTTTGGACACCTGTGGGCGGGCCGTCTAGCTTGCTGTCTCATACTCGGGATACTGCTTTTCAGCGGATCGCACGAACTAATCATCGCGTTTCTCTCGTTTGCGGTTCTGGCTTCGTTGGCGGGTTCCGGCCACTCGGGCGCACTGGTTGCCAATGCCGGCCTCCTGCCATTGGCCGGTGACATCGCGCATCTCATCGCGGCAGCATTTTGGCCAGGAGGACTTGTGCCACTGTTAGTTTTGCTCGTCGGCCAATACCGAAGTGGCGATCAAAGTAATAGGATGTTCCTGACGGATGTAGTTCGGCGTTTTTCAGGGCTGAGCCTGGTGATAGTCGCACTGCTCGTAGCAACGGGGTTACTGAATACTTATTTTATCGTAGGAAGCTTGGGGGCTCTATTCACGACCGACTACGGCCGATTGTTGCTCTTCAAGATTGCGTTATTTTTCCTGATGTTAGCTCTTGGCGCCTTGAATTTGTTCGTTCTAAAACCAAGACTGTGTCACGCTGCTATGGACGAAACTCAAGCGGCGGGAGCTGTCATGATGCCGATGCAATCCCTCATCCGAAGCGTGGCCTGTGAGACTCTATTAGCGACAGGGGTCGTTTGGGTGATCGGTTTTCTTGGAGCCACTCCGCCGCCGATGCATTGAGAGGGTACTTCCCACTTTTCTACCGACGGTTATGAAATTCCTGATACCGCTAACTGGCATCGCGCTGCTCTTCTCCGTGCCAACCGCCTGGGCAAATGCTTTCCTGGATCACACCGAACCGGCTGTCGGCAGCACCGCGGATAGTCCAGTCACGGAAATTAAGATCTGGTTTACCCAAAACCTGGAGCCTGCTCTCAGCCAGATGCAACTGCTTGACCGTCACAATAGGCCGGTTACCCAGAACCAGGCCACGGTCGATTCTTCGGATCCTTCACTGTTGACACTATCGGTTCCGGCTTTGCGGCCAGGAAAGTATAAAGTCTATTGGAAGGTGATGTCAGTGGACACTCACATGACGGTGGGGAACTTCTTCTTCAGCGTGAGGAAGTCGCGATAGCTGACACAAGGCAAAGTGAGGTTCGGAGTTTGCCGAGCTAAAGATGTCAGCTCCGAGGAGCGACATATTTATACCAAAATCGTTCCAAAATTGCATCTAGCTCCGTAGGAGCTGCATCCCGGAGGTACCCATGCATCGATGGAGCAGATCGAAGTCCGCCAATAGCATCGTACCGATCAGATGTCGCTCCTCCGGAGCTAGTCGTAATTACACGATGTGCAGGCTACAAAGATTTCGCTCCTACGGAGCTTCGTCCGGAATTCGTTATTAGCCGCGGCTCCCTTGAAGCGTGTGGCTGGCTCGGGATGTGCAAGCTCCCATCGCGTGGTACAGCTTCCGGGGCTGTGCTTGCCAATCGCATGGCTAGATTCTATAACGGTATCTTGCATGCCGCGTTACCTCCTAGCCTTCGTTCTTGGCGTGGCCATTTTGAGCGGTCGCGCAGCGACTCCTGATGATTTCTCGGGGCCACCTTCATACGGAGAAAAGGACCTCCAACGGTTGCGCTCCTTCTACGGAAAACCACATGCTGCGGGGATATCTGATGCCGCGGACGCGGTGCGAAGGTACTACAAGGCGGACTATGGTGCGCTGGTCGTAGCCGCGACCTATCAGGACCGGAGTGCGTTGTCCACTCTAATGTCGTTCTCGCCGATGGACGGCGGGGCAGGAGAAGAACATGGAGATACTCTAACTCTCCTCTTAAGTGGATTGGGAGATGATTTCTTCTCCTCTGTCCTCAAGTCCCAACCGCGAGCCGTTCGCCAATCGGTTTTGAGCGATTTGTACTGGGACACTGATTTGAAAGCTCATTGCCCAAAGACCTTTCGCATGAGGGGTAATGAATAGGGACAACTAAGGCTTCAACGTTGCCAGTTAATTAAAGAGCCGGGCAGCTAAACGAAGTCGAGGGTCGCGCGTGGACAGCTCATACGCTGTTGGTCACCCGCACGCCGCCTCACTTCTTCCGCGATCTCGCAGGGCCCCGCCCCGGCCGGGTGTACTTCAATGGGCGTTTCTTTGGCTCGATCTTAACTAGACCCGTCCCGTTCTTCAGCTCTAGAATTTGATCGCGCAGTAATGCCGCTCGCTCGTACTCCAGATTCGCAGCGGCTAATTGCATTTCTTCTTCCAGCTCGCGAAGCACCTCGGTTAAGTCGAAATCGCCGCCGGATTCGCGAACGATTGATTCCTCAAGCTGCTTGCCGCGGAGCATCGTGTGCAGGCTTTCTTGGACCGCGCGGCGAACGCTCTTGGGGGTGATCCCGTGTTGTTCGTTATACTCGGTTTGTCTAGCGCGCCGAAACTCGGTGATGGCAACCAGCCGCTGGATGCTCTCGGTGATGACATCGGCAAACAGAACGACTTCGCCGTTCACGTGGCGAGCGGCGCGACCCGCCGTTTGAATCAATGAAGTTTGGCTCCGGAGAAAGCCTTCTTTGTCAGCATCAAGGATACAAACTAGGCTGACCTCCGGCAAATCCAGGCCCTCTCGAAGGAGGTTGATCCCTACCAAAATGTCGAAATCGCCCGCCCGCAGCGATCGAAGAATTTCTACCCGCTCGATCGCATCAATCTCGCTGTGCAGATATCGAACTTTAAGACCGACGTCTCTCAAATAGTCCGTCAAATCTTCGGCCGTCCGTTTGGTCAGGGTCGTAATCAGCACCCGCTCACCTTTCTCGGAACGCCCCCGGCACAGCTCGATGGTCTCATCGATTTGATTCTTCAATGGGCGAATCGTGATGCGAGGGTCCAACAAACCCGTGGGCCGGATTATCTGCTGTACGACTAAACGCGACCCAGGGGTATGGACGTCGAGCTGACCACTCGAGCGTCCCGTGAGCATGGGTAATAAGACAGGTTCGGTCTCTTCCTGTCCAATGCGGTCGCGTGCGTGTGGGATATAAGATGTGTTTCCTACCACGCTATTTTGTACCTCAAAATCGGCCGGAGTCGCGCTGATGTAGAGAGCCTGGTTGGTCATCTCCATGAATTCCGGAAAATTCAGGGGCCGGTTATCCAGCGCGCTGGGCAAACGAAAACCGTATTCGACGAGAGTCGTCTTTCGGGATCGGTCTCCCTCATACATCCCGCCTATCTGCGGGATAGTGGCGTGCGATTCGTCAATAATCAGGAAGAAATCTTTCGGGAAAAAGTCGAGGAGGGTATAAGGACGCGACCCGGGCTCACGTCCGCTCAAATGCCGGGAATAATTCTCGATGCCGCTGCAAAAACCCATCTCCTGCAGCATCTCCAAGTCGAACTCAGTCCGCATCTTGATTCGTTGGGCCTCAAGCAATTTGTGGTTGGCCTCAAACCAAACGATGCGTTCGTCGAGTTCTGTCCTGATCGCGGTCAGTGCTCGGCGCATCTTTTCGTACGGCGTGACGAATTGCTTGGCCGGGAAGAAGGTGTAACGATCGAGAGCCTCAATCGGTGTGCCGGTCAGCGGGTCGAAACAGGTCACCAAATCGACTTCATCGCCGAAAAATTCGACCCGGATCGCTTCCTCATCGGCGATAGCAGGATGGACTTCGACCACGTCGCCTCGAACCCGGAACCTACCTCGAGTTAACGCTAAGTCGTTCCGCTCGTACAGCATGTCGACAAGCTTGGCTAGAAAGAGCTCGCGAGACAACGGTTGGCCCTTAAACACGTTGCAGACCATGTTCGCGTAATCCTCAGGCGAGCCCAAACCGTAAATACAGGAAACGCTGGCCACTACAATCACATCGCGCCGTGAGAGGAGAGAACTTGTGGCGGATAACCGCAACCGCTCGATTTCTTCATTGATGGATGAGTCTTTTTCGATGTAAGTATCGGTTCTGGGAATATAGGCTTCGGGTTGGTAGTAGTCGAAGTAGCTGACGAAATATTCGACCGCGTTCTTAGGGAAAAACTGTTTGAACTCGCTGTAGAGCTGGGCTGCCAACGTTTTGTTGTGAGAGATCACCAGGGTCGGCCTATTCAAGGTCGCTACTACGTTTGCGGCAGTGAAAGTCTTACCGGAGCCTGTAACCCCTAAAAGTGTTTGATGACGGTTCCCGGCCTCCAACGAGCGAACCAGTTGTTCGACCGCAGCCTCTTGATCGCCTTTCAGCGTATACTCGGAAGAAAGTTGGAACGACATTGCCTTTAAGTGCGAAGTGAGAGGTGGGAGTTGACCCTTCTCGTCCTTCGTCGTCGTCCTCGTCCTCGAAACGTTTGGTGGTGCATGCCCATGATTCAAATCAACCTCGCCGAGATCAACACCACGATCGCTGCAGGGCGCCGGGTTGTCGAGGACGAGTACGATTTTCTCGAATCATCCATACTTATCCTCGACCATCACAGGATTACTCAACACTCCGATCTTTTCGATTTCGATTTCGACCACATCGCCCGCTTTCAGATACCGAGGTGGATGCAGGTAAGTGCCCACTCCACTCGGCGTCCCGGTGAGAATAATCGATCCGGCTAACAGCGTGGTGCTACCGCTCAAGAACTCGATCAAAGACGGCACA
>JAFAIO010000078.1 GCA_019236675.1 Verrucomicrobiota bacterium | reverse complement strand
ATAGGCTAGGCCACACGAAGGACCAAAAATTAGCCACGAATGGACGCGAAAATAGGAAGCAAATGCTGATACGGATACAGACTTGCGAAATCCGGTAAACAACCAATCAAAAGCCGCGGTTCGGAGCAGTTCTCTTTTGATCTTTATTCGTGTCTATTCGTAGCGACTCGACTGAGCTCGCCGAAGTCCTGTCCGCCGCAGCTTTGTTTATGATTCGTCGCATCGTTTTGTTAAGCGACGGCGGATGCATTCGCGGTTCCTTAATCAGCATCAGTCTGCGTTCATCTGCGGTTGAGGGGTTCGCGGTCCTTTTCCGCCAATCTATTAAAGAATTAGTTGACGCGCGGAATTGCTCCTGCAAAGTATCTACTAATTCTTTAATAATAGAAATGGCTCGGAGACCGTCACCTACTTTGACCGACGCTGAGTTGCGGCCCATGGAAGTCCTTTGGGAACGCGGCCCATCAACCGTATCCGATGTTGTCAACGCTCTCCCTCAAGAACTGGGACTGAGCTACAGCACGGTGTTGACCACGCTTAGAATCCTTGAACAGAAAGGCTACGTCAGACACACAAAAGAAGGCCAAGCCTACGTTTATCACGCGGTCATCGACCAGAACCAGGCCCAGAAAAAAGTCCTGAAACACATCCTGAGCCGCTTTTTTGATAACTCACCCGAGCTCCTAGTCTTGCGGGTATTGGAAACAGAAAAACTGGATGCAGAAGATCTTCAACGAATTCGTGAACTCATCAAAAAAGGAGACAACCCATGAGCATCCCTGCGCTCACCGAATTTGCCGACCTAGTGGCAGAACACCTTTTGAACGGATTGATTCTATCGGGCGGAATCTTCGTTGGAGCCGATATTTTATTACCGGTGTGTTTTCGTGCTGACCGGTGGAGCGCAGCAACCCGGCACTGGGTCTCCCTATTAACCTTCGTGCTTGTAGCCAGCACCCCTTTGCTCGTTGCACTCAGACCTGCTCAACCGAGTCGCGTTGTCCACAGCGCTCAAGCGGCAAAAAATGATGTGACGGTGAACAACGTTCCGTCCTCGCCGCTAATGGGTCGTCTAATTCGCGAGCCCATCAGCTTGGAGCGAAAGGCGCCTCCGATCGTCAAAGCTGGCTGGCTCGAGAATGTAGACTGGTTGCTCCTTCTTTTCACAGGCTGGGCGTTAGCCAGTTTCGTCTGCGGGGTGCGTTTGCTCAGCGCCCTGTATCGACTGCGCGTGCTTCACCGCAGCGCACAACCGGTCGCGTTGGCCGAACAGTTACCTAGTTCCCGACGGATCACCATCGCCGAATCGTCGCTCGTCTCTTCGCCGGTGGCGGTAGGTCTTTGGTCAGCGAAGGTGCTGTTGCCCGCGGGGTTTCAGTCTCAGTTTTCTGCGACGGAACGCCGGAACGTCCTGCTCCATGAAATCGCCCATCTCGAAAGGCTCGACGACTGGTCCACTTTCTTGCAGCAGGTACTGCTCGCGGCTTTCCCAATTAACCCTTTTCTCTGGGCTGCTAACCGGATATTGCATCTCCACCAAGAGGCAGCCTGTGACGACCGGGTGTTGATCGAGACTCAGCAAGCAAAGAGCTACGCCCACCTCTTGGCTCGGCTCGCAGACGGGAACATAGAACGGTCTCTGTTGGCACCGGGTGTGAGCCGGCAAGGAAAGCAATTGTATCAGCGGCTGACGCGAATTCTGGACGGGACCCTTAACCGGAACGTTCGACCGTCAGTGTGTAACGTCATGACGGCCGGGATAGCTCTGATCGGTGCTAGCGTAGCCGGACTGGTTTGGCTGCCAGTGATAGCCTGCACCCCAACGGTCCGGGCGAGCGAATCCGAAAACGTAATAGTAGGCCCTGACGGTGCGGAAATAACTCGGTCGTCTCTGGACCCGGAGATTATTTCCCTGCTAACCAGCTCTGCATTGAATGACCCCGATCCTAGCGTCCGCCAGGAAGCGACGTTTGCTCTGAGCGAACACGAGGGTAGCGATGTCACCGCTGCGTTACTGGCACTGTTCAACCAAAGTAAAGACGAACAAATCAGGCTAACTATTTTACACGGGATGACGCCGAGGCGGGCAGCCGATCCGCGGGTTAAGGAGAAACTGAACGATCTCGCGCTGCACGAAACATCGGTCCCCATCCGGACTGCCGCGATTGAGTTATTGTCAAAAAATCTGGATGGAGCAGCTATCAATCAGCTAATCGCGATTTATCGCACTGCAGACAGCTTAATAATCAAATCAGCCTGTTTGCGTGGGTTAACTGGAGCTGACTCAAAGACAGCCAGAGAATTCTTGATCTCGATCGCTAAAGCAGATCCGGATCCACAATTACGACGCGTGGCGTTACGTGCAATTGCAGGCGACACCGAAATAGTACAGCGATTCGTGTTGAACGGGAAGCATATCGCACTTCCTCCGGACGAACTCCAACAGCAGACCGATGTTTATAGAAGGAAGCTTGACGGCATCGAAAGGCTAAGGGACGAGGCTGGCGCGGTAATCTCTCGCCGAGTGCCCCCGCCTGGGGACTTGCCGCCTGAAAATCGATTCTTTGCCCCGCATTTGAAAGAAGGATTTGGTCCTCGTCCGCAATCGCCGGATTCGCCCAAGCAGTTTCCCGACGAACCCAAAGTAGACCCATCGCCTAAACCTTCGCCGAGCGTGAGTGAGTAAGCACGCCCGGCGGTTCTGACGATGCAGCTGAGCAGCACCAACCTCTAGGAGGGGGGTTGGTGCTGTACTTTTTTTTGAGAGGTCGGCGACGACCGCTCAAAAAAAATCGTAATCGTCATCCCGACTTCGCTTCCCGCGGAGCTGCCGGCCGACAAAAGCAAAAGCTACGTCGGGCAGGCTGTCCTCGTCCTCGAGAAAAAGGCGTTCGTTGTGTCTGCAGATGTCCGATCAAGATGGTTAGTCCTTAGAAAAGCGATAAATGGATTCCGCACCGTGGGTAATTCCCGGGAGCCGCTTGCTGCCAGCCGACAGAGCTGCCACCTGGCAAAGCGGCTCCCCTCCAGACGCGGGCTACGCAACACGTTCGAGGACGAGGACGACGACAGCCTGTCCGCGTAGCTCTCGCTTTATGCTCAAGGTCGGCCTCGCAAGCGAGGCCGCGCTCCACGAGTTGCAATGGCGAAGTCGGAAGGACGAGAACGATTACTGATTTCGCCTTGACGCCCGCGCGCCAAGCCCCACGCTTATTCCGTGGCCACCGCGGAAATCCCCACCACCATGTTTGCCATGGTGTTAACCAAGCCGTTGACACCATTGAATCCGGTTCAGGTTCCAATACCTAATCCAAGGCCCGGTGAAATATTGGTTAAAGTCGAGGCCTGCGCTGTGTGCCGAACCGATCTACATGTGGTAGACGGAGAATTGACGGAAGCGAAACTGCCGTTAATCCCCGGACACGAAATTGTCGGGAGAATCAGCCAGTGTGAGTCCGGCCGATTCAAGATCGGAGAGCGAGTCGGGATCGCCTGGCTGGGTTGGACCTGCGGCCATTGCCGGTTTTGCCTCGCGGACAAAGAAAACCTTTGCGAGAACGCCCTTTTTACCGGTTACACCCGGGATGGTGGTTACGCTGAATATGCCGTTGCCGACGAACGGTTCTGTTTCAGAATCCCAGATTATTATAGCGATCCCGCGGTTGCCGCTCCGTTATTGTGTGCTGGGTTAATCGGGTACCGGTCGCTGGTTCTTGCCGGACCGGCGGATCGAGTCAAAAAACTCGGCATTTACGGGTTCGGAGCGGCAGCGCACCTAGTGACTCAGGCGGCTACTTACCAACGCCGGACGATATTTGCGTTTACCCGCCCTGGAGACACCCGTGGTCAACTCTTTGCAAAAGAGTTGGGTGCAACCTGGGCCGGCGGTACAGACCAAATACCGCCGGAACCGCTCGACGCTGCGATCATCTTCGCTCCGGCCGGGCCATTGGTCCCGCAAGCGTTGCAGGCAATCGATAAAGGGGGCCGGGTTGTCTGTGGCGGAATTCATATGAGCGATATCCCTTCGTTCCCTTACTCCTGGCTTTGGGGAGAACGAACCATCTGTTCAGTTGCTAATTTGACTCGCCGAGATGGCCAGGAATTTCTGCAGCTTGCGCCGGCAGCCGGTATTCAGCCCACAGTCACCCGGTTCCCGCTCGGTCAGGCAAACGAGGCGTTGGAAGCAATCCGCAAAGGTAAACTGGAAGGCGCAGCGGTTCTAACAATAGACTGCGCGGCGTCCTCTTAGATCGCGAAACTCGGACGAGGAGCCGGCCGCAATCATGGAATACAGGATCGGCAGGGGATGAGCTCCCGCTCACCCCCTGCCGGTTCCATCCTCCCCGTTCATCCTCAAATATCTCTTCGACACTTCGTTACAAAAATGTTACTCCGGATCTGTCATTTGCACCCCGCAGAAATCATTTCGGCCCTCGCACGAATCTATGATGAGCAAAACATCTATGTTGAGTAAGACACTTCATCGCACCGTTGCCTTGTCCGGCCTCGCGCTGGCGAGTTTCGGGATTAATCAAGTTTACGCAGAAAACTTAGCGACAACCGCCGGCGACAGCCCGGCTATTGGGGCTGAAGTACTCAACGTTCCCGGAGTACAAGATTTAGGCAGGCGAGCAGGTAGCGCCCCGATTGACGTGTTGGTATCCCTCCGTTTCAATCACACTGAAGAGTTAGACCAACTTCTAAACGAACAAATTGATCCCGCTTCTTCTAACTACCGCAAATTTCTGACATCGGCCGAATTTGATGAGCGATTTGGTCCAACAGCCGAACAACTCGACCGGGTTACCAGCGAGCTACAACAAGCAGGTTTTCAGATTACTAAAATATCGTCTAATCGTGTCCTGGTTTATGCGAGGGCCTCAAGCGCCATCGTGGAGAACTTCTTCAAGACCGAGATCCACAGCGTAAAACAAGAAGACGGCAATGACCGGTACATGAACGTGACGCCCGCTCTCTTGCCGGATAGACTGGTTCCGCTGGTGCTCGCACTTCATGTCAACAATCTGATCGTGGCGAAAGTTGGTATTCACCGAGACTCTATTACTGGACCGATTCAGGGTCCGGACGGCGGATATACACCGGTAGCATTAGCGAACAGCTTTCATTTCCCGGTTCAGAACGGACACGACGGCAGCGGACACACCGCGGCGATCATCATCGATTCGGATGTCGCGGATTCGGATCTGACCAGCTTTTTCAGTTTCTTTCCGATCGACCGCACCGGCACAATTAGTCGCAAAATCGTTAGCGGCAGTGGAGCAATAAACAGTGACGTCGATGAAACCGCCCTCGACACAGAGACGATCGGTGGCTTGGCGCCGGGAGCGAACATCATTCTCTATCTCATCCAGGCATTGACTAATGTCGATATCGATGGCGCAGCCAATCAGATCGTTACCGATAACAAGGCAGAAGCGGTTAACATGAGCTTTGGAGGTAACGAATTTGTCGATGCGACCTTCGCGGCTGCCCTAAAGGCCGGGAATGCAAAAGGCATCACTTTCGTGGCCTCCAGCGGCGACAGTGGATCTAATGGTGGGGTTGTGAGTTGGCCGGCAGTTGAACCACGAGTATTAGCTCTTGGCGGGACCGAGATTGCTTATACCAGCGGCAAATACCTTCATAACCAAGCCTGGAGCAGCTCGGGCGGAGGCGTTTCCACACTATACGCGATTCCGTCCTATCAAAAAGGAGTCAGCGGCTTGGCATCAACGACCAAGCGGAACGTACCGGATTTGGCATTTCCAGCTGACTACACTGACACCTATGTCAGCGGCGGATGGGTACCACTTCAAGGCACTTCCTGGAGTTCGCCTACGTATGTCGCCCTGCAAGTTGAGATCAATCAAGTAAAAGGGAAGCGTTTGGGTTGGGTCAATCCGGCCATTTACAGCGTTTTCAAAAAAGAAAAGTATGCCACCGATTTCTACGATGTTACCCAGGGAAGCAATGGGGAATACAACGCGAAAAAGGGGTATGATAACGTCACAGGAATCGGCTCGCCGAAAGGCGAGGCTTTAGCAAAAGATCCTAATCTTTAAGTAGCGCCGGGATCGCCGAGAATGGCAGCGCTGTTGCCGGCGTTTCCCAGGCATGGTTCTTTAACTAGGGGCCATGCCTGCGAATCAATGCTTAGCCTGGGTCGAACAGACCGTAAAGGATCTTGAGATCTATACAAAAGAGCAGTGTTATCTGGTGGGTGTTTCCGGAGGCGTAGATTCCCGAGTCCTCCTACAGATCCTGCTCGGTTCAGGCTTCACCAACTTAGTCATCTGCCACCTCGATCATCGGTTACGAGGCCGTGACAGTGAACGGGAGAACCGATTAATTCGGCGCCTGGCTACTCGCCTGAGATTGCCGCTGGTCCAAGAACAAGTACAAGGATGGCCCCCTAAACTTTCCCTCGAAACTGCCGCGCGCCAAGCTCGCCAGCAGTTCTTTGCTAGAGCCGCTAAACAATTCGGCGCTAATCATGTCTTTCTCGGTCATCATGCGGATGACCAAGTGGAAACGTTTCTCTTCAATATCTTGCGCGGCGCCGGGTCCATCGGCAAGGCGGCCATGCGCCCAGAGACGCGAATCTCGGCAGACGGGATAGACTTTATTCTAGTGCGACCGCTTCTCCATGTTTGGAAACAGGAGATTCGTTACTATGCCAAAAGACACCGGCTTAAGTGTTCCGAGGATCTTACTAACGCGGAGAACAAGTTCACCCGTAACCGGATCCGAAACCTGTTAGTTCCCGAAATCGAACGAATCCTTGGCCGGCCCTTCAAAACAAATCTTTTGCGACTATGTGAGATTGCCGCCGACGAAGCAGACCTGCTCCGTGAGTTAACCCCAGGTTGGTGGGAACTAGATGAATTGGCGGTGCGTGACCTGAGAACGTCACCGGTGGCGTTGCAACGCCGAGTGATTCACCAATGGTTGACTCGAAAACAGATCCCTGATGTGAGTTTTGAAGACGTAGAAGAAGTCCGCTCCCTACTTACTCATCCAGAGATCGCGAAAGTCAATCTTTCAGCCGGTAACTCCTGCCGGCGCCGAGCAGGCAAACTCTTCATCGCGCCACAGGGAGACCGCGAAAGCGCTTAACTACCGACAAACCGCGAATGGACACGAACCATTCGCGGTTAGTAATTTTAAGCTTGTTCGCCAGCTCTCTCGGAGAGTCAGAACCACATTTGGATTCTATTCTTGGTCCTGACCTCCGGGGTATTCGCGGTCAGAATCCTCCTGTATCTTCTTTGGACGAGGGCACTATAAAGCCAAAGTCTCCGTCTGACTCGTTATTGATGCCAGCGGTAAAATAAAGGCGACTCTCGACAAAGAGAAGTGACCAAAGGCCGTTGAACTGCAACGGTTGCCCTTTGCGATGGAAAAGCTGGCCCAGGAACTTCTTCGTCTTGATGTCATACGCGTTGATATGACCGTCGCCGAAGTTACCCACGAGCAGCGTTTCCGGAACAAGACCCCCGAACTTGCTTGGCACTTCGGCTAGGCCCCAGGGAGAATTCAGCTCGCCTCCGGTAACCAACCGCTCCATGAAATTCCCTTCGGTATCGAAAATGTCGACAAACCCCGAGCCAGGGGCAGCTACATCGTCATGCTTAACGGAATTCTGGGCGGCGAATGTTACAAAAAGCACGCCATCGATGTTCGCGATACCAAACGGCGCCCAGCCGACTGCTCCGGGCGGCAAGGTAGGAAGCGGACCGGGATCCCTGAAGGTGCCGCTGATCGTGGCTTTCTTGAAGGTATTATCATAGACATCAACGGTTCCATTGTGAAAGTTCGTGGCGTAGAGGGTCAAACCCCCGCTGGTGCGCGTGGCCAGCGCCAATCCCTTATAGACTGAACTCTTCGTGGGGTCCGACGAAGAATTATCGACCTTAAGAACTGCCATCGTGATCGGATTCAATCCCCCATTCCAGGCAGTGATGCTGCCATCCTCGCCATCGAAAATGAACGCAGCCGGTTGGTTGTCTTCAGTTAATATGAATTCAGTTTTTGATGTGTTAACGACGATGCCAGTGGGGTTAGCGATGGGGTTTGGACCTGGATCGGCTGACGTGGGGGGAATTGTTACTACCAACGGAACCGCGGCCCCATCCAGCGTGTACAGTGTTGAGAATCCGGAGTTGTTGTCAGAAATCCAAAAGGCATTCTTCTTCACGTTGACCGGGTTGATGGTCAATCCCCAGGGATTCACCAGATGGGGATCGGTACGATCGGCAACACCAGCGATGTCGCTTTGTAAGTTTGTCCAATCGAATTTACCGCCAACTGGGGGCGGGGTTGGCGTTGGAGTTGCTGATTGCGCCCGCGCATTCTCGTAAAGAAACGTCAGCGACAGAAACTGCAGCCCGCAGACAGAAAGGACTGCAACGGAAGAACGAAAAACAGGCCGATTCTTTTTCATAGTAGAAAACCAGGAAGCGCGGCCAACTCGTGCCAGCCACGACACCTCCTCCATCCCAATCGACTCTGCGGTCCCCTATTTATTCCCGAGATCTGTGCGGCAAAACTCGATCACCGCATCCAGGAACTGTTGTCGCCCGTGCTCGTTGCGATCCAGGTGAACGAAATGGGTCGCAGCCGGAATCGTGATCAGGCGCTTGATCGGTGTGTGCGCCAGATGCGACAACAGCATGGCGCGATCTTCGGGTCTGGACCAAAAATCGCGTTCGGACCCGATTACGAGCGTGGGAACGGTAATAAACGAAGCGTCCCACAACGGTCTTCCGGTTGCTAAATAGAAGCTGTCTTCCATTGCGCCGTTCGGTGACCGAAACGCCGGCGAATTCTGATTATTAGCCGAGGTATCACTGGCCAATGCTTCGCGAACATACGCCTCAGCTATCGCTGGATCACGCCACTCATTCTTGTTCTCCAACGGGATGCTTCTGTCCCAGCCGGCGAGAAGGGATGCAGCCGTATTCCAACGATAAGCGCCGATTGCCGGATTAAGTTGCCCCGGATGATTCGGATCCTCTAAATCAGAACCACGACCTACTAACGGTTGCGGAGTGTTCGCTCCGTATAAAGCGTTGTGGATTACGAGGTGGCTGAGTTTGTCAGAGTGCAGCACCGCATAGTAACCGGCCCATTGTCCGCCGGTAGCCCAACCAAAGAGTGAAACCCGCTCCCAACCGGTCCGCTTTCGAATCGAGTCAACCGCTGCGTCGATATCGTGGGCAGCCTCGTTTGAGCGTACCAGAGGCGCATGCTGTTCCGGGGGATCGGACATTTTTTTGGCCGGGTCGAACGCCCATACCCACGTATATCCACGACGTAGACCATGAAGCCCGCTTTGGCCAAGTCTTCCGCCAGCGAGCCACCCGGCACCTGAAGATCAAAGGAAGCGACCCCAGGCACACGCGCTCCGTGCACCAGCAAAATCGGACCATCCTCGCCATTCGTCGATCGATCACGAATTTCGCGCAGATAAATGCTGACTCCCGGATCGCTTTCCACATAGAAATCCGTTCGAGAAATTGAGGAAGAAGCACCTGAGCTCATAGCGGCCATTACGAACAATAACAGGAGTCCGCCAACCAAGGAGCATCCCAGCCCGGCGCCCGACCCGAAAAACCAACCGCAGATGAACGCAGGTTTACGCAAGATATACGGAGCGGAGCCAAAATAACCCAAAAATCAACCGCGAATGGACACGAATTCACGCGAATGAAGGAACGATCCGTAGATTACAGGGTACTTGTCGCGCCAGTCCCGTTCGTGTTCATTCGCCTCCACTCGCGTCCAGTCGTTTTCTCTACCTGCGTAAATCTGCAGCTTGTCTTGCCGTAACCTATGCTTTTTTATTCCTTCGATCGTTCGCTGGCGAAGGCAGATTCATCTGCGGTTAAACCGTTTTATTCGCAGTACTTTCACCACTTGCCGTCATCGGTATAGTTGTCCGCGTCCAACGACCTCTATGTTACATCGTCAAAAGGCCGGTCTTCCTTTTATCCTGGCGACAGTATTTCTCGACATGCTGGGGATCGGTATCGTCATTCCGGTGTTACCGGCGCTGGTCTCTAGCATGGCGGCCGACAAGCCCGCTCAGGCGTATTGGTACGGAGCACTCTTGGCTTCCTACGGAGTGGCTCAATTCTTCTCCGCACCACTGCTTGGCGCGATCAGTGATCGGTTTGGACGGCGCTCAGTTCTATTGATCTCTATCTTTGGTCTTGGGCTCAATTTTTTCATTACCGCCATGTCCCCGTGGCTTTGGCTTTTGTTGGTTTCCCGTCTGATCGGCGGTGGATTCGGCGCCAGTTATACGGTTGCCGGCGCTTATATTGCCGATGTTACTACGCCGGAGAATCGTAGCCGCAGCTTTGGGTTGATGGGGGCAGTGTTCGGGCTGGGCTTTATCTGCGGACCGATGATTGGCGGTCTGTTAGCGGCTAATAACCTGCGCCTGCCTTATTTGGTCGCAGCCGGTCTTGCCTTATTAAATTGGCTCAACGGCTATTTCATATTACCGGAATCCTTGCCGAAAGATCGCCGGACACCGATCGATTTTAAGAAAGTAAACCCGTTGTCAGCGATCCTGGCGCTGACGCAGGTGCGCGGAATCGGCAATTTGGTTCTGGTTTATATTTTCAGCGTATTCGGTCAGTTTATTCTCCAGACCACCTGGGTGCTTTACACTTCGTTTCGGTTCGGCTGGGGACCAAAAGAGAATGGAATATCGCTCTTTGTGGTTGGAATTGTCAGCACGTTTGTGCAAGCGGGTCTGCTCGGCATACTGTTGAAGAAGCTCGGTGACAAGCGGACGGCATTGGCAGGTATGGCGTCTTCGGCCATTTCTTACGTCCTATACGGACTCGCTTTCCAAGGATGGATGATGTACGCGATCATTTTAGTAAACTTGCTGGGTTTCGTCATAAACCCGGCCTTGCAAGGAATCGTGTCGAAGGCGGTGGATCCACGTCACCAGGGAATTACGCTGGGTTCGCTGAACTCGATCAGCAGTATCATGGGCGTAATCGCGCCCCTAGTGGGAACACCGTTGGTGGCGCAGTTCTCTGGCCTCCCGGCCACGGATTGGCGCGTGGGGATGGTATTTTTTGTGGCCGCTCTCGCCCAAGGTATGGCGTTCGTGCAGGCGTATTTTCATTTCCGGAAGAGGCGGATAGGCGTTTCCGTGGTTGAACCGGCGTAAGGTTTGCGGTTCACGGTTCGCGACTCACCGTTCGTCCTTTTCTGGTTCGGGGTTAGCGGTTGCTTACTGCCGTTCGCCGACACGGCAGTCTGGCCAAAATCCGAGAAGATGGCCAGCGCTTCAGACACCGGGCTTGTTCATAGAATTGCCGTAGGTCTCATAAGGAACATGCCTGCTATCGCAAGCTTACAAAAAAAAACGCGGTTATAATCTGCAAAAATGTGTTTTTCCAGGGCATCTCGGACAAGCAGGCGTAGAGTGCGCTCCAATGAAAAAAAACTGCTTGACTCTTGTCTTGTTCGTAACCGCCCTCGCGGCCCCTGCCCTGCAATCATTCGCAATGGTTCCGCCTCCGGAATCGTTACGAGCTTCCAAACACAAAGCACAGGCAGCCCCGGCGAATACGGAGACAACAGTGGTAGCCAGTGATAAAGTCGCTATTCTCCCACCGACTCATCCACCACTCGCTATCTGCCCACCGACCCATCCGCCACTCGCCATCTGCCCTCCGATCCATCCACCACTCGCTTGACGCCAAACCTGACGGCGGGCCGAAAAACTCTACGGCCCGCCTAAGGCTCAAGAGTAGTGCTGTGGTCGGAGATTATTTTCCAGCCATCGGAAAACTTGTGAACGACCATCGTCGAAGTACCGAGGACCCTCCCTCCCTTCAGATGGGCGGTCCATCGATTGAATACGAGGGCAACATCTTGACTTACAAGTTGCGTCTCCAAGTGGTCAGAGACCAGAGTACCCATCGCGGTGGGATCCGGATAGCCGCGCTGATAAGCGGCGTAGACTTCCGTCCAACCCCTAACCTCTTCCGCGTCTACAACCAACAGGAAGTCTTTTGACTTCCAAAGCCCCTCCATGAAGCCCTCGAGATCATGCGCGTTCCAGCGCTCGGTCATGTGAAAAATCAGCGCCTGAATCTCGGTGTGTGCTTGTATCGCCCGCGGGTCGTCGGCCCGGATTGGCTCATCGGTATGCTCAGCTACCAGCGGAGAGGTTGAGTCCTGAGCAAAGCAGATAGCGCTGGTAACAAGGATTACAAGACCGATGGCCCGGCAGCGCATTGGAACAGACTGTTACCATGCCGGGTTAAAAGCGCCACCTCTTTTAAGTTACAAGAATGAGACAACCTGGCTAAGTGACTCGCATCTGGACGGTTGGTTCAGGGTGCCGGAAGTTATGATGATGCGAGCACCAAGGTGCTACTTCTTCGTCGGCCAATAGCAGGCGGGCATGGTCCGATAGAATCTCTGTAAGCGCAATAAATCTCGGCGCCGCAGCACAGATACTACAAAAAAAGAGAGAGTTATAATGTCGAAAGATGGATTTTTTAGGCGAAACGCCCGGAGCTCGGCAGTAGAGTGCGCGCCGATGAAAAAAAACTTCTTGACTCTGATCATGTTGGCGTCTGTGCTCGGCACTCTAACCCTGCAATCGATTGCCTTGGTTCCGCCGCCGGAATCGTTAAAGGCAACCAAGCACAAGGAGCAAACTCAGCCAGTCGATCCCAACACGACAGTGATTGTATCGGGAAAACTCTCGATGTTTATGCCGACGCAGCCCACCCACGCTAGGCTCGCGATGTTCATGCCGACGCAGCCCACCCACGCTAGACTCGCGATGTTTATGCCGACGCAGCCCACCCACGTTAGACTCGCGATGTTCATGCCGACGCAGCCCGCCCACGCTAGACTCGCGATGTTCATGCCGACGCAGCCCAGTCACTTTATCGGATAGGCCTGCGAGGCGAACGGCGCTGATTTCGAAGCGGTCTATACCGCCGGCGCCGTTTCCTCTGGGGTTTTACACTGGCCAACGGCTGAAGGCGGGCTAGCAGTATCTAGCCTGCTCAAGGCTCCAGCGTAGTCGAATGGTCAGAAATCACTTTCCACCCCTCTTCAAATTTCCGAATGACCATCGTCGAAGTGCCTAAAATTTTTCCTCCCTTTAGGTAGGCCGTCCACCGCATCACCACAAAGGCAACCTCGGGAGTGACCAATTGAGATTCCAAGCCCTCGCAGACAACAGTTCCCATCGTGCTTGGGTCGGAATACCCGCGCTTATAGGCAGCCAATGCTTCGGCCCAGCCGCGGATCTCTTGGGCGTCGATTACCATTACGAAATCTTTCGATTTCCAGACTCCCTCCATGTAGCCGTCGATATCATGAGCGTTCCACTTGTCGATCGCGGTGAGGAGTAGCTTTTGGATCTCGGTATGAGCCTGTATAGCACGCGGATCATCGGCTCTGATTGGTTCATCAGTTCGCTTGCTGACCAGAGGCAGCGTGGCATCCTGAGCAAAGCAGATAGCGCTGGTGGCGAGAATTAGAAAACCGATGGCCCGGCAGCGCATTGGAACAGATTGTTAACATACCCGGCAAGAAGCGCTACAAATTTTAATGTTACAAGAATGAGACACTTTTTCTAATGGGTTCGAATTTAGCGTCTTACACAATTCCCATGTGACCGGACGCTAACCCTTTCTAGCTCGGCCGCAAAACGAGCTTCCCAAAGTGTTTTCCGGCTTTGAGGTCGCGAAAGGCTTCCTGACTTTCGCTCCAGGGAAATACCGCGTCGACAACAGGATGAAGCTGATGCTCTTCTAAGAAGCGGTTCATTTCCGCGAAGGATTGCCGGCTTCCGACGCTTAACGATTGAAGCCGCATATTGCCACGGAGGAAGGTCAGAACATCGAATTTACATTCTACGCCGGTCAGAATACCAATCACGCTAATGAACCCTCCGGGCTTTAGTGCTTTTATAGCTTGGTTCAGGGTATCCTGACCGCCAACATCAACAACATGATCGACGCCGAGGCCATCGGTCGCGGCTTTTGCACTTTGCCACCAGTCCGGGTTGGTCTTGTAGTTGACCGTGAAATCAGCGCCAAGCTTGGTGGCTCGCCTTAATTTGTCATCGCTACTGGAAGTTATGATGACGCGGGCGCCAAGCGCCTTCGCTATTTGAAGGGCGAAGATCGAGACGCCACCTGTTCCCTGGACCAGCAGGGTTTGGCCTGCCTTTAACGACCCCAGCCGAAACGATTCCCAGGCGGTGAGAGCGGCAATCGGCAAGGTGGCTGCTTCTTCGTCGCTCAAATAAGAGGGGGTGGGTACTACCCCACGCTCGGGTAGAACCACATATTCGCTCAAGATGCCAGGCCGAGGACCGCCCAGGCTTGAGGCGAGATAACCCGAACTAAGCAGGGCATGGCTAAAAGGGCCATCCTCCCAATCCTGAATAAAATGCGTGGTTACGCGATCGCCTGGTTTGAACTGGGTCACGCCGAATCCCACCTGCTCAACCTGGCCGGCCGCATCTGAAACCGGCACGAAAGGGAACTCCAAATTGGGAAAGAATACGCCGTCGACGACTAGCAAGTCTCGGTAGTTAAGCGAGGCAGCGTTAACCTTAATCAGGATCTCACCCGGGCCCGGTTTCGGCCAAGGTACATCAGCTAGGGCCAACGAATCGATTCCGAATGAATCACGGAGCTGTATTGATTTCATAAATAACTTTCAGATCGATTCGGAGCTCAGCATTCGCCAATAGCAGGCGGGCATGGTTCGATAACGCCGCGGAATTGGAGGAGTGTGCCGATAGGACGAAAACCCGACAGACAGGATTCACCACAGAGACACAGAGAACACAGAGAAAAATTATCCGCAGATTACACAGATTCGGCTCTAAGGCCCAATTACGCCATTGGGTTAAAGAAACCATCGTTTGAATGAACGGTGGAGTTTTTCCTGCGGCGATCGATCAGCCCTGAAGAGAAATCTGCGTAATTTTACCCCCGAGAATTTCGGGGCTGCGAAATCTGCGGGTAATCTTCTCTGTGTTCTCTGTGTCTCTGTGGTGAAATTGTCTGTCGGGTTTTCGCCCCCAAAAATCGAGGGTTGAATCTCGTTCGAAAATGATCGAACATTTCGAGCAGAAACGTCATGGAACTGCGACAGTTGCGTTCGCTGTTGGTGTTGGCTGAAGAATTGCATTTCGGTCGGGCTGCCGATCGATTGGGCATCGCACAGCCGGCGTTGAGTCGCCAGATCCAACAATTGGAGGCGGAGTTGCAGTCGCCGCTGTTTATACGTTCTCCTCGGGCAGTCACCCTTACCGATATGGGTCGCGAGTTTGTCGCGAGCATCAGCCCGGCAATTCAACAGCTGGAATCCGCTGCTGCGAATAGCGTGGCGTTTGCTCGGGCGACGCGCGGACGGCTCCGGATTGGCGTCTGCAGCAACTTGTCTCACCGGTTCACACCAGTTTTACTGGAGCGGCTTCATCAAGATTCGCCGGAACTGAGAATCGATGTTCGCGAACTACCCACGGCCGAGCAGGTACGGACCCTACATTCTTCAGAAATTGACATCGGCTTAGCAATACTCCCAGTCACCGATCCTTCGCTTATCGTTCGTCGAATCTTTCGCGAACCGCTGATGGCGGTGGTCAATGCGGAGAGCGAATTCGGGCATCGAGCGTTTATCCGGCTTGAAGATTTGGCCGAGCAAGATTTTTTCGTGTGTCCGCGCTATCGGCAGAGCGGCTATCATGAACTCACGGTGCATTTAGCGGAGAAAGCCGGTTTTCGTCTGCGCATTGCCCGAGAGATAGATGCTAAAGAGACTGCTCTGGCTCTAGTTGAACGTGGACTTGGCGTATCCTTGACGCCGGAGTCGGCAGCCGACATTGGAAATGATCGGGTCCGATACATTCCTATTCGCGACCCCGAGATCATAGTGGACATCGCGCTCGTCTGGAGACGGGAAAACATGTCCCCTCTGGTGCGACGATTTATCGATTTTGCAGTCCACTTAGGCCGACAGATTGAGGCTGAGAGATCTGCGAAGTTGGTAGCGTAGATGTCCCCGAGGAATATGATGGTAGCCCCGGAACCGTATCGAACTCATCCCGAATCTGTCGTCATCCATCACCGAGACCGGAGGGGAGCCGCATTCCGCGCTCCGTTACCGCCGGCGTTGTTCCACTCACGGCGCTACACGTCCAAACCCCATGTTAGCTGCGGCTCCCTTGATCGCGCGACCAGACCCCGAAACGTACAACCTCAAGCGGCGTGGTACAGCTCTCGGGGCGTCGCGGGTGTGGCACAGCACAAACCTCGCGCTTACTCTTAGGTCGCAGACACGCTGGGCATAGCAACCCCGAATGCAACGCCCCTCCGCCCGGGCCTCTGGTACACTTCGGATCCGCTCCAGCGCGTGGGCTTAAATGCCCTCCGGGACAGATCAAACGAACCTACCGGCTAGGCTGCAAGAACCGGCCTCGGATATTGTCGGAAACTCGGCCGTCCGCAGAGGCCTTCTGGCCGCGAATCCAGTTCGCAGTGACAACCGCGTTCAGCGACTTGCCTAGGTACGGGCTTATCGGGTGCTTATACAAAAGATCTTCGACGGTATCGTTCGCGCCAAGCTTGACCAGCACGAGATCCGCGTCGTAGCCGGCTCCGATCTTGCCTTTTCTGCCGCTGATACCGAACCTTCGAGCGACATCCAGAGAAGTCGCACGCACAAACTGCGAGAGACCTGAATCCTTTGCCCGCTTGGCGGCCTCTGCCAGCAGCAATGGGAAAGCATGTTGGCAGCCGGCGATTCCGCCCCAGATCTCAAAGAAATCCGACGAGGTCTTCATGTCGGGCGGCGCCGGCGAATGATCAGAACCTAGGGTATCGATTTCACTGGCGATCCAGCGTTGCCAAAGCGCTTCTTGAGCACTGACTGGGCGAAGCGGCGGAGCACACTTAGCGGGCGCGCCGATGGCCTCGAGGTCTTCGTCCTTTAGTAAAAGATAATGAGGACAAGTTTCGGCGGTGACATCCACGCCTTGTCGTTTGCCCTCTGCTATCAAGTCGATACCTTCGGGGCAGCTCACATGGACCACATGGAGCGCGCAACCGGTTTCGCCTGCCAATTCGAGCGCGACCCGAATTGCGGCCAGTTCAGCCTCGACCGGACGAGAATCGAGATAATCCCGCCAATGCTTGCGTCCGGCAGCTCGCTTCTCCCGGACCAAGGACTCGATCATGGCGTTGTCTTCAGCGTGAACGCCAACCGGCAATTTCCATTTCGCCGCGGTTTTCATCCCTTGTTTTAAGGTCGCAGCATCAGCGCGCTTGAAGTCGCTGGTCCCGGACTCGCTCATGAACGCTTTAAACCCGATGACACCTGACTCCGCCAGGTCATCCATCTGATCGAGATTCGCCGGCGTTAGCCCTCCCCAAAGCCCGAAGTCCAGGACAGATTTCTGTTCTGCGAGCGAGCGCTTTTGAACAAAGCTTTCACGGTCCAGTGTGGGCGGCGAAGCGTTCAGCGGCATATCAAAAAATACCGTTCCGCCACCAGCGGCAAGCGCACGCGAACCTGTCCAGAGCCCTTCCCAATGCTCGCGTCCAGGTTCGTTGAAATGGATGTGAGCGTCGATTATCCCAGGGAAAAGATAGGCGTCAGCCGCATCCACAACCTGTTTCGCCGAGCCGCCCAGGTTGGCACCAACAGCCGCGATTTGTTCACCAATCACGCCGACATCCGCCGCTCTGATATCGTCCGCAGAAACAAGCTTCGCGCCCCTAAACAAAATATCCCAATCGCTCATGACCGGATAATTTCACCACAGAGACACAGAGTACACAGAGAATATGATCCGCAGATTACACAGATTCGGTTTTTAGTTCCAATTACGCCATAGGGTTAAAGGAATCACCGGGTGAATGAGCGGTTTAGTTTCTCCTGCAGCAATTGATCACCCCGAAATGAAATCTGCGTAATTTTACCCCGGAGAATTTCGGGGCTGTGTAATCTGCGGATTATTTTTCTCTATGATCTCTGTGTCTCTGTGGTGAATCCTGTTCCTGTTGGACTTGCCATTTCGCGGAAACTGCGATCGAGTCCCGTCCATGATTGTAGTCACTGGAGGTAGCGGTAAGGCCGGTCGAGCCTGTGTCAGCGAGCTTGTGGCTCACGGCTATGAGCTGTGCAACGTCGATCTAGTTAGCAGCAGCGATCTAAGTATTCCATTTAGCCAAGTTGATTTGACTGATTTCGGTCAGACCATGGCCGCCTTATCTGCAATCGATGAACGAGTTCATAAGGTAACCGGAATCGTCCATTTAGCCGCTATTCCTGCTCCTGGCCGCGCGCCCAATCACGTTACTTTCGAGACAAACACGATTAGCACCTATAACGTGTTCGATGGTTTCTTTAACCCAATGGCGCAATTAGACCTTAAAGCCGAATCTGCGTAATTTTACCCCGGAGAATTTCGGGGCTGTGTAATCTGCGGATTACTTTTTCTCTGTGTTCTCTGTGCCTCTGTGGTGAAATTTGATCCCTTATCCCATGTCTGCGTCTAAAGTCGATCTTCTTACCGCCGGTGAATCTATGCTGCGTTTTTCGGTTCCGGCGGGGCGATTGCTTGCGGATGCGCCCATGTTCGACGTCCATGTCGCCGGAACGGAGAGCAACGTGGCGGTAGCGGTTGCCCGCATGGGGTTCACTTCTCGCTGGCTTTCTCGGCTTCCGGATAACGTTCTCGGTCACCGGATGGCCGACACTATATCGGGTCAGGGTGTTGATTGTTCCTATGTCGATTGGTCCGATAATGAACGGGCCGGAGTTTACTTCCTGGAATTTGGTGCGTCACCCCGTCCGACGAAAGTCTTGTATGACCGCGCTCCCAGCGCCGCCCGGAACATGGATGAGACGACCTTCGACCTATCGCTGATTGGCAAAGCGAAGATTATTCACCTCACCGGGATCACAGTCGCTCTTTCTGAGGGCTGCAGCCGGTTAGTGGGAACCATTGTTGCCCGCGCGAATGAGCTGAAGGTCCCGGTCGTCTTTGACGTTAATTATCGGGCCCTGTTATGGGGCCACAAAGAGTGCCGCCTCAAGTTGGCGCCGCTATTATCGAAGGTTGATACCTTGATTGTGAGCATGCGCGATCTGGGACCGATTTTCGAGATCGCCGGTGACGCGAGTACGGCAGCGAAAGAGTTACATAAGCTATTTGGAACGCCTCGCATCGCCATCACCACCGGGGACGAAGGAGCCGCCGGCTTCGAAGACAACAAAACGTTTCTCACTCCCGGTTACCCTGTCGAAATGGTGGATCGGATTGGAGCCGGAGATAGCTTCGCCGCCGGCGTGATCTCAGGCCTGTTAGAAGGAAGCTTCGTCCGCGGGTTGCAATACGGAGTGGCAATGAGTGCGCTCCAATTGACAACGGAAGGCGATCTGTTTCGCCTCACCCGGAAGGACGTTCTTCAGCTGATGGCGTCCGAGAGTGTTGGCCAATTGATCCGTTAGGAGACCGCAAAGATCTCACACGAAGCAGTAAGCTCCACAGTAAGGGAAGATCACAGAGGGCGCAAAGACAGAGGATCGAATATCCCCGGGATGTAGGCGCAAAGCAGACTTCCTCCGTCGCTGAAGCTATGGCCGACAAGTCGCCCCGTCTCCCCCCTTTTAGCTTACGACGGCCAAGCCCGCTAAGGCGCAAAGATAGAACGAATATTGAATCGCTACGGGCGGCGAAAAACTGCCGAGACCGACATCGAAAATCCTGTTAGCAACGGAGTGGTCAACGTATCGGAAGCGTATAATGTTGCGATCGGATCTGCGCTGTTCTGTTCAAATCGATAGATTTCAATCGAGCCGGGCTCCGGATCGATGATCCACATCTCTTTGACCCCGAGACGTGCATATATCCCTTTCTTCTTGACCAAATCGAGTTCCCTGTTGCTTGGTGACAAAATCTCAATGACAAATTCGGGTGGGCCTTCGGCGCCTGCGTCCGTCAGAATCGAACGACTTGCTTCAAGTACCACGATGAGGTCCGGCTGGAAGACATCGGTCCGCGTCAGGTACACATCGAACGGAGCGTTGTAGAGAATGCCAATCGGGTTCTCGTCGAGGTAGCGATCAAGAGCTCGCTGTATGTTCCTCGAAATGTCTTGATGAAACCGATTCGGAGCCGGTGCCATGTAAAGCTCTCCTTCGACTAGTTGATAACGCGGGCCCGCCTCGGGGAGCTTCTTGTAGTCTTCCACCGTCAGCAGCGGCGCATGGGATCGGACAGCCATAGAGTTACTCTATCCAGAGAGTTCCAAGCTAACAACCGCAATTGACCTAGCCGAATCGGTGCTTATTCCGTTTCCTGGGCACAACGGCTCGCTAATCGGATTTAACCGGCAAAGTCTCAATTACGGAACGGATGAATCCGGTTTTGGCTTCGGTGTAACCGTCGCGATCGTCACGATACCGGTCGGCCAGCGCCCGCTTTAGTGCCGCATATTCCGCAGCCAACTCCGGATCTTGTCGCAAAGCGTTTCTGAAACGAAGATGTTCTCTCAATGGGCGGGCGTCGGTTTCACACACATAGAGATGGTGCACCGGTAGATCGATCACGCACCGAAAAACCTCGCGATCCGGAACCCCACATGGACCTCTATGAATGTAGCCGAATTTCTCCAGACGCTCTTTAACCGGAGGAAATTGGTAGGCAGAAGCGATGACTATTTCGATATCGATAATTGGTTTGGCCGCCAGGCCGGGCACCGCTGTACTCCCAACGTGCTCGATAGCGACCGCTAACGCCCCAACCTGTGATCGTAGCTCCTGTTCGATCCGGGCGAACATGTATGGCCACTGGGTATCGTAACTACAAATTCGCACCTCATTCCCAGTCCCGGATCTGGCGGCGACAATCGCCTCTGAGAGCTGGATGCGATCCCGGTCATGGAGGCTTTGCCAGGAGCCCCGGTCAATCGGCTTGCCACTCAGGTGGTCGCTCAGGATGTTGGTTAAGGCCGGGCCGAGAATGGGCATCGGGCTCCTTTTGCTGGCTGAGGCTATTTTCTTAAACTATCGCCGGCGAATTCGCTGCCTATTCGATGTCATTGGTAATTTCAATTCTTATTATTCTTGGCTCGCTGGCTTGGCCATTAATTTTGCTGCTGCCATGGAAACCGTGGAGCACGCGCGAACGACTGGAGAATTGCGACTACACGTCTGAAACCGATCTGTCCGACGTAACCGTCCTGATACCGGCTCGTGACGAAGCCGGGTCGATCGCCCGAATACTCGGCGCCCTTGAACAACAAGGTCATAACCTTGCCGTGATCGTTATTGACGATCAGTCCTCGGATGGCACCGCCGATCTCGCAAAGACAAGTTTCGGCGGTGACCTTCGCGTTCTTCACGGCAAGGAACTGCCGCCACAGTGGGTCGGGAAGCTCTGGGCTCTAGAACAGGGTAGGCAGCTCGCCACTACCGAACTAGTCGTGTTGCTCGACGCTGATATTGAGTTAGCTCCCGGTACCATTCGCGCTCTGAAATCAAAGTTGAAAGCCGAGAACCTCGACCTTGTCTCTTTGATGGCCGAGCTACGCATGCAAACTCTTTGGGAAAAGATTCTTTCCCCGGCATTCATTTTTTTCTTCAAACTAATTTATCCCTTTGCCGTGGGAAATGACCCGGGTTCGCGATTAGGTGTAGCCGCCGGCGGTTGCGTCCTAATAAAAGCAGGGACTCTCCAGGCCATCGGAGGATTCAGCGCGTTGAAGACCAGCATTATCGATGATTGCGAGCTGGCCAAGAGAGTGAAGCAACTAGGCGGGAAGACCTGGATCGGGTTGACCCACTCTGCGAAGAGCCAACGCCCCTATCCCACCTTGAACAGCTTCTGGAATATGGTTGCCCGAACGGCGTTTACCCAGCTGCGCTACTCGGTTCTTTTGCTTTTACTAACTACATTCCTCATGGTTCTCGTTTTCTGGTTCCCAGTGTTGGGCCTTGCCCATCGGTCGATTACAGCGAGAGCGGCCTCTTGGCTCGGACTTGTTTCAATGTTGGCAGCTTACTTGCCCGTCGTCCGGTTTTATCGCGTGACTCCCTTTGTGGTGATCACGCTGCCCGCTGTGGCTTTGCTTTACCTCTTGATGACTTGGTCCTCGGCTATCCGCTATTGGAGCGGCCAGCGATCGATGTGGAAAGGACGAAGCTATGGGAGAGCGTAGGAATCGATAATCGTAATCGTCCCTCATCGTCTTCCTCCAACTTCACCCCGTCGTCCGAAACTCCGGGAGGCTACGTATCGGGCAGGCTGTCCTCGATTTGAGCCCTTACCCCGGAGCGGGTTTGCCCCACGGCCTGGAGGGGAGCCGCTTTGCGGTTTGGCAGTTCTATAGGTCGGCAGCGAGCGGCTCCCGGAAACGTTTCGGCGCTCGGAATGCAAACCTGGACGCATCGAGAATAGCGAGCGTTTAAAGCAGGTGCGCGCTGGG
>JAFAIO010000098.1 GCA_019236675.1 Verrucomicrobiota bacterium | reverse complement strand
GATTGGGAAGCGCTGACGAATGGGTTGCCTCAGAAAGATTGCTACGTAAACGTGCTGCGCGACGCGATGGCGGTTGACGCGTTGGATCCCTGCGGAGTCTATTTTGGGACCACCGGCGGACAAGTTTACCTGTCTGCCGAGAGCGGCGATTCTTGGAGTCCGATTGTGCGCGATCTGCCGGCTGTATTGTCGGTCGAGGTCCAAACCTTACAATGATTCGGGTCGCGTTACCGTACCATTTGAGGACATTGGCCAGAGTGAATGGCGAAGTGCAACTCGCCGTTACTGGCCGGGTCACCTTGGCGTCTGTCCTCGATGCGCTCGAAGCGAGCTATCCTGTGCTCCGCGGAGCAATCCGCGACCATCTCACATTACAACGACGTCCATTCGTGAGGTTTTATGCCTGCAAAGAGGATCTTTCTCATGAACCGCTGGATACGCTGTTACCGACCGCCGTCGTCGACGGCCTCGAGCCGTTCCTCATTGTTGGGGCAATGGCGGGCGGTTAGGAAAGATAGAGGCGACCTGGGGTAGACTTAATTGGATGCAAGCTATGTCCACTCCATCGACTGAGTCTACTCGGTCTCTTGGTACAGTCCGCGGGACCTGCCGCTGCTACTTATCGGCAGGACTGAAGGCGGAGGCTAGCGACCGCTTTCTGCTGATATCACACAACATATCGGAATGAATATTCAGCCCGATATTCGTGAGGTTATAAAGATGTTCGCTGGCCACTAGCCAAACGATCTCGCAGATCTCGCGCTCGGAATAGTAGCTGGCCAGGCGATTGAACGCACCCTCACTAACCTGTTTATCTCTGGTCAACCCCGTTGCGTAGTCCAGCGCCGCACGTTCGGCATCGCTGAAAACCGAACTTGTCTTGTACTCGTCGAGTGCATCGAATTTGGCTTCATTCATCGATTCTTTGATCACGAATGCGCGCCCGATATCGGTACAGAAAAGGCATACGTTGATTCGGGCTACGTGTTCCCGGATCAGGAAGACGGTTTCACGTGGCAGTTGCAGTTTTTTGTCTAGCGTCGCGATCTTTCCGTAGAACATGCCGAAAGCGTTGGGTAACCGCGCCAGATGGACCTTGACCGGCGTTAGCACTTTGCCGAATTGCCGGCGCAACGTTGAGTATACCAGGTTCTTAATCAGCCCTTTAGGCTTTTCGATCGGACGAAGAAATGGCTCGTTCATGGCTTTAATCGCTGGCCGTTGGTTTCTGCGGCTCCTCATCAATCAAGACGTTTTGGCCAACCCTTTTTGGACGTTTCACAGTAAAAAAATGTCGACGGTGCTGGGGATATCGATTAAGAACCTGTCGCCCAAAGGGATGCTTGCTATGATTTGTCGAAGCTTCAGGACGTGGTTTACGGGTCTCTTAGTTTTAACATCGTTCGGCTCGTGGAATGCGAGCTACGCGGGAAACCCGGTCGGATCTGGTAATACCATCACAGCGGATCCGCTGGTCAGCCGTCCGCCGGCGAAATACGGTGCACCCACCAAAGTGCAGCTGTTTCAGAACCTGGAATTCAATAACTTCAATCCTCAAACCTTCTCGTATACGCCTCCCGATTTTACTCCGCCGGCACAGCCCAACTCGCCGCGACCTTGGGCGAAGGTGATTCTAGTCTGCGATATCAACGTCACGGCCGGTATCCAATATGACCGGACTGCGCGGATGACGATCGGGAACACCGTCGTTTATTTCGGGACGACGGCCGAGCCGAATCCCAACCTGGGACCCTCCTGGCATATTGAGCGCGATCTAACGGAATACACCAATCTGCTCTTGAGCGCGCAACCAGGGGAAATCAATATCGGGAATCTCGTAAACGGAACATACACGGGAGTGATCTATGCCAGCGCCTACCTGCTGTTTTATCCGTATACGCAGGGGAGCGGCGAACAGGCGCCGGTTGTCGCGGATCTGATCTACCCTCTGCCGGGGACCGGGGATGGCGGCTATACCCTTCAATCGACCACCAGTACCCTGTCGCTTACGTTTACCGTCCCCCGGCAGGTTCAAAGCATCCCCACCACTGTCGCCCGCGCGTATCTGGACGTTTTTGCCCAGAGCCAATATCAGGACGAGTTCTGGTATTCCAATGTTCCGGATAGTTTGGCCCAAGAACTCAACCAGTATGGCGGAACTTCGTTTCGTGAAGTCGAAGTAGCCATTGATGGGCAAGTTGCGGGTTTCGCACCGGTTTATCCCTGGATCTATACCGGGGGCATTGATCCCTATCTCTGGGCGCCGATTCCCGGGGTCCAGACTTTGAATTTTGTGCCTTATCGGATCGATCTTTCGCCTTTTGCGGTGCCGTTGAGCGACGGAAATCCGCACACGATTTCGCTCAATGTCTACAATGCAAGCAACTACTTTGTCGCTTCAGCAAACTTGTTCGTTTACCTGAATTATAACTCTAGTTCGCTCGCGGGCGGTGTTACCGTGACCGGCGATTACCAGCCGCCGCTAGATATTCAGGAGAACATCCGCCAGGTTAACGGTTACCCGAATGGAACGATCGCCACTCTATCCACGCGACATCTGACGGTTGAAGGTTACGTCGTCGTTTCGCCAACTGAGAAGTTGGTTACCACAGTTGAGCAAGACGCAAGTTTTACGAATGACCAGCGGTT
Organism: Verrucomicrobiota bacterium; assembly: GCA_019236675.1. Lineage (GTDB taxonomy): Bacteria > Verrucomicrobiota > Verrucomicrobiia > Chthoniobacterales > JAFAMB01 > JAFAVN01. Next base: position 20,306 of record JAFAIO010000098.1, on the reverse strand, counting down.
TGCGGTTTCGACCACAAAATACGAACAAGACATTGTTCAACTCACCAGGCTGACTACCAAGAGCACCTATCAGGATATTAATACGGCGCCCGGAAAGAAGTCCTCGACCCTGCTTAGCGTGAAGGACCTTTCCTATCCGCTTACCGCAGATATCGTACAGACTTTTAACTCTGATGGCTCGGGTCAGCAGAAAACCATCATCGATCAGGAATACCTCATTGATGAGCAAGGAGATTGGCTGCCGGAGCTGGGCCTTCCGACAAAAATCGCCTCTTACGCCAGCCATTTGTCGAACGTCGTCAAAGCGGTCGATACGTTGCTGTTCAATAGCTCGTTCCAAATTACTGGAAACCAGGGGCAAGCCAGCTCCCAAGCTTATTCTTTCGACGGTACTGCGCCAGGCCAACACTACCTGCACACCATTAAGGCGGCAGACAGCAAAGTGACTTACGATCACGAAGAGGGGTCTGCTCCCTAGCGAGTATTGGGAAATCGCCCTAAAAAGGTGATTCAGCCGATGCTATATCCGGCTCCGTAGGAGCCAAATCTTTATAGCGATTGCAACCGAAAAAGCGGCAAGCTCCGCTAGGAGCGGCATACAGGGTGGTTGAGCTGATGCGGCAAGGGGCCAAGGGAATCGTTTCTGGATTAGATGTCGCTCCTCTGGAGCTGGTCCTGTTTTCTGTCGCGCAAGCTATAAGGATCTGGCTCTTAAAGGAGCCGCCTTCAATCCGGTTGCCACCCTAGACTAACATCCAAGCTTCGTATTTTGCGGAAAGAGGACAAGCGAACCAGCAGATAAGGCTTGTCTCAAAAACTGATTTTCGTTAGCAATCCGTCACGTAGGACAGAGATTTTTCGTCCGAATTCCTTTCCCCCGCCTTGCCTTGATTTATCAGGCGTTCGCGTGGTTTAGGGCATCGCTCGAAGAGTGACGGTAGGATGCCCCCCAAATTTGCGAATATAGCGAGCTATTCTTGCCCGAGTTCTTTTTACCGCCTTGCTGTCTGTGAAAACGTTCCTTCGCTTATTTCGATTTGATCTTTTCACAGGCCTTTCCTCGGCCCAGGCAGCAGCATGATTAGGTCTCCTCTTTTCTTAAGCATGAATTACCGTCCAATTTTCTGTCGTAGATCGGCTTACGGCACGTCAGCCAGACCTTGGGTCGACGGTATTGTCCTGATCACGATCGTGACCGTTTTCTCCGGATGCTCAAAATCTGGAAACGACAACCTCAACACAGGACCTCCGGAAGTTCTCGTGACGGAAGTCGTTCAGAAAGATGTTCCGGTAGTGAGGGAATGGATTGGATCGTTGGATGGATCAGTCGATGCCGATGTCCGAGCGCGCGTTTCCGGATACTTGATCTCCCAAAATTACAAAGAAGGAACGGTGGTGAACAAAGGCGACCTCTTGTTCCAGGTCGATCCTAGCGTTTACGAGGCGGCGGTAGAACAGGCAAAAGCGAGCCTCGCGCAAGCGGAGGCGAACCAACTCCAGACCGAACAGACCGAACAACGCGAGACCCAGCTGTTCCAGCAAAAGGTCGAAAGTCAACAGAACCTGGATAACGCGGTCCAATCCAATACGGCCGCGAAAGCGCAGGTAAAAGCTCAGCAGGCGGCGTTGCGACAGGCGGAGCTGAATTTAGAGTTTACAAAAATTACCGCGCCCATTGGCGGCGTCGCTGGGATCGCGAACCCGGGGATTGGCGACCTCGTGGGTCCAAGTGATTCTAATCCGCTCGCGACGATTTCGACCGTGGATCCGATAAGGGTCTTTTTTCAAATTAGTGAGCAGGACTACTTGAAAGTCGCGCAGGAACGGATCGAGGCGAACCGTAATAGTCCCGCGCCTCCGCCGCCAATCGAGATTATTCTGGCTGACGGTACATTGTACCCGCGTCAGGGAAAGTTTTCCGCTGTCGACCGTCAGGTAGACAACCAGACCGGCACGATCCGTCTAGCCGCTTTATTTCCCAATCCGGACAATATCTTGCGTCCGGGCCAATTCGTCCGGGTCCGAGTAACCGTGAAGACATTGCCTGGGGCACTGCTCGTGCCGCAACGCGCGGTTAACGAGTTGCAGACAAGTTTTGAGCTAGCCGTCGTGCGAGCGGACAACAAGGCAGAGATCAGGACGGTCACGGTGGGAGACCGGGTCGGTTCCCTCTGGGTAGTGGAAGATGGATTGAAGCCAGGGGAGCGAGTCGTTGTCGAAGGCTTACAGAAAGTGCGCGACAACGAACTGGTTAAACCAACTGACTGGAACCAGGGGCGGCCGGCCCAATCGCAATAATGAGTTCTGCGCTGACCTCGGTAGGTTGTTCCAAGTTTAGCATTGGAATTTGGTCGATCGCGACGGAGAAAGCGCAAAACACCCATACTCTGGTACTCCAACACTTCGTTCGCAAGGATTCGACGACAGCTTGTCCGCCGAAGCCTGTCTTTCATGCCGCTACCCACTCAGGGTCGGCCTCGCAAGCGAGGCGCGCTCCACAAGAAGGAATCGGCGAAGGCGGAAGGACAGCGACTCGACGGAGCTCGCCGAAGTCCTGCCCGACGGGGCTTGTGCTTCTATCATTACACCCGCCGAAAAGCCGGCCTCGCAAGCGAGGCGCGCTCAAAAGACCGGCGAGCGAAGTCGGGAAAACGAAGCGCCTAGTACGGCATTAACTATGTCCGGATTCTTCATTCGGCGGCCGATCCTAGCCATCGTCATTTCAATTTTGACGATAATCATCGGTCTGATCTGTCTGCTATTCTTACCGGTCTCGCTCTATCCGAACATAACCCCTCCTGAAATCGTAGTATCGGCAAGCTTTCCTGGTTCGGATGCCGTGACGGTGGAGCAATCCCTGGCCACGCCAATCGAGCAACAGATCAGCGGGGTCGATAAGCTGAACTACATGTACTCCCTCAACTCGAACACTGGGCAGATGAAGTTGAGGGTGAACTTCGATCAAAACAGCGATCCGAAAACCGATCAGGTTTTGACGCAGATGCGACAATCACAGGCCAGCGCTCAGCTACCGCCGGAAGCGGTGTCACAGGGAATTAGTGTCCAGAAATCCTTCGCTGCGCCGCTGATGCTGATTGTGCTCCGTTCCCAGGACGGTCGCTATGATTCTCAATTTTTAACGAATTACGCGTACATCAATCTTAATGATCAGTTAACCCGGGTCCCAGGTATCTCCAACGTGCAGGTCTTCGGGTCTGGTCAATACGCGATTCGCATTTGGCTGAAACCCGAACAGTTAGCGCGATTGAACGTGACCGTCTCGGACGTTACCAACGCCGTTCAACAGCAGAACGCAGTGAATCCAGTCGGTTTCGCCGGAGGTGAACCAGTGCCTAACGGTCAGGAATTCACTTACATGGCGGTGTCGCGCGGACTGCTGACGACCCCGGACCAATTCGGCAATATCATCGTGCGCCAATCGACGAACGGCGGGGTTGTCCGCATCCGAGATGTGGCCAGGGTTGAGCTCGGCTCCCAGGTCTACACCACGTACGCCCGATTGAATGGTCAGCCCGGCGCCGTTCTCGCGATTTATCAACTTCCGGGCACCAACGGTTTGGCAGCTGCGGAAGGCGTTAAACGACGGCTGACGGAGCTGAAGGAGCGGTTTCCGCGGGGAATAGATTACGTGATCGCGCTGGATACAACCTTGCCGGTGACCGCCGGCATTCAGGAGATGGCCAAGACCCTGTTAGAAGCGCTCGGGTTAGTGGTGATCGTCGTCTATCTCTTTCTGCAGAGCTGGAGAGCCACCCTCATTCCATTGCTCGCGGTCCCGGTATCATTAATCGGCACTTTTATTTTCTTCCCTCTGCTCGGTTTTTCTATCAACACGCTTTCACTATTTGGACTGGTGCTCGCCATCGGCTTGGTCGTGGATGATGCCATAGTCGTGGTCGAAGCAGTGGAGCGGCACATCCAGGCAGGGTTAGCTCCCAAAGAAGCGGCGCTCAAAGCGATGAAAGAAATCACCGCGCCGGTTATCGGAGTAGCGCTCGTGCTCGCCTCGGTTTTTGTACCCACGGCTTTCATACCTGGAATCACCGGCCGCCTCTATCAACAGTTCGCGGTTACTATCGCGGTCTCAGTTCTCATTTCCGCCTTCAATGCCCTAACCCTCAGCCCGGCCCTTTGTGCGCTGCTGTTACGACACCGGCAGGGGCGAACTGGACTGTTAGCGAATTTCTTTAGTTGGTTTAACGGGTGGTTCAATCAGGTCACGGACGGTTATGTGCGTGTCTCCGGGCTGCTGATCCGGAGAACGGCTCTAGCTCTGACGTTGCTGCTCGGGTTTGGCGCAGCCGCAATCTTTTTTGCCCAACGGCTGCCTACCAGCTTTCTCCCCGATGAAGATCAGGGCTATTTCTACCTCAATCTCCAACTTCCCCAGGCCGCATCTCTCCAACGCACTGATGAGGCCTGCCGCAAAGTTGAAGCTCTGCTTGCCCAAACTCCGGGCGTGCAATACACGACCGCGATCGCTGGGTACAGTTTGTTGAGCAATGTGCAAACTAGCTACAGCGGTTTCTTCTTTGTAACTCTGAATTCGTGGGGAGAGCGGAAAAAGTTAACCGAGCAATATCAAGCTCTAAAAGGACTGCTCAATCTGAAACTCCTGCAATTTCCGGAAGGGACAGCCTTCGGATTTTCTCCTCCGGCGATTCCGGGGGCTGGCGTCGCTGGAGGTGTGACTTTCGTGCTAGAGAATCGCGTCGACCGAGGTGCGGAGTTTCTAGCCCAGAACGTTGATATTTTCCTGAATGCCGCCCGCAAACAGCCTGAGCTTGGGCGAGTGATTACGACCCTGCTACCGAGTGTGCCGCAGGCTTATTTCGAGGTCGATCGGGAGAAAGCTCTTAGCCAGGGGGTAGCGCTGACCGATATTTACAACACCCTCCAAAGTTTCCTGGGTGGCTCGTTCGTCAATTACTTCAACCGGTTTGGGCGTCAGTGGCAAGTGTACGTGCAGGCCGAGGGGGCATCTCGGACCAGCGCCGATCAGGTCGGTAAATTTTACGTCAGAAACGGAAACAACACCGCCGTACCCCTCTCTTCGGTGGTGCGCGTTCGCAGACAATTCGGCCCTGAATTTACCATGCGCTACAATTTGTATCGCTCGGCTCAAATACAAGCTATCCCGGCGCCAGGTTACAGCTCGGCCCAGGTTATGAGTGCTTTGGAAAGGGTCTTTGCTCAGACAATGCCGGCGGACATGGGGTACGACTACCTGGGCATGTCCTTCCAAGAGCAAAAGGCTCAGGAAGGGGCGCCGCCCGCCATCGTCTTCGCTTTGTCGCTGTTGTTCGTATTTCTGATTCTCGCAGCTCTCTATGAGAGTTGGTGGCTCCCAGTGAGTGTGCTGTTGAGTACGCCGGTCGCGGTTTTTGGTTCCCTGGGTGCGCTCTATCTGCGCCGGTTGGTCACCGGTGCATTTCTGCCGCCGATTTTGGTGCAGATCGAGAACAACGTTTATGCGCAGATCGGCTTGGTCATGATTATCGGTTTGGTGGCTAAGAACGCCATTTTAATCGTCGAATTTGCCAAGGCTGAGTATGAGCGCGGCGTTAAGCTGGCAGTTGCCGCTCTGGCTGGTGCGCGTTTGCGATTGCGTCCAATTATAATGACGTCATTGGCCTTTATCGTCGGCTGTATCCCACTAGCATTGGCCTCCGGGTCGGGCGCGGTCGCTCGGCAAGTACTAGGCACCGGGGTCGTGGGAGGAATGCTGGCAGCCTGCTTGTTAGCCATTTTCTTAATTCCAGCCGGCTTCTGTATGGTCGAAGCCGTAGCCGCCTTTGTAGGACGGAAGAACCGCGGAGGGCACCCGGTCACCGAGCCATAAGTCCCATGAGTCCCATTGGTCCCGTCTCCGAGCACATCCCTGACGCCATATCCGTACCTGTAAGTCGCAACCCCCAAGACCGCCTCACCGTTGATGTCAAAGTTCTTCATTAACCGGCCGATCGTTGCGATCGTTATTTCAGTTCTAACGGTCATCGTTGGTGGAATCTCGACCAACGTTCTACCAGTTTCGTTGTTCCCCGACATCGTCACTCCTCAGACGGTGATCACCGCCAACTACACCGGCGCGGATGCGCGCACGATAGAACAAGCAGTGGCCACTCCGATTGAGCAGCAGATGAGCGGCGTCGACAACATGAACTATATGTATTCGGTCAATGCTAACAGCGGCCAAATGGTGTTGACCGTGGACTTCGATCTAGCATCAGATCCGAACACGGACCAGATCCTCGCGCAGATGCGAGAAACGCAAGCAGCGTCCCAGTTGCCCGCAGTGGTTAACAATCTCGGCGTTACGGTACAAAAATCGTTAGCCGCTCCGCTCATGGTAATTAGCCTCTATTCGCCGGATGGAAGCCGGGATGCCCTCTTTCTTTCGAACTATGCGTATATCAATCTGAATGATGCGCTCACCCGGGTGCGTGGAATTTCCAACGTGCAGATCTCGGGCGCCGGGCAATATGCGATGCGCTTATGGCTGAAACCGGATCAGCTCGCGAGGTTAGGATTGACCGTTTCAGATATAGTGAATGCGGTCCAAGCGCAAAATACGGTTAATTCAGCAGGCCAGGTCGGTAGTGAACCCGTGCCCGACGGCCAGGAATACACTTATACGGCGCGTGCGCAGGGGCGTCTGGTTAACCCCGAAGAATTTGGCAACATCATTCTGCGCCAGCAATCGAGTGGCGCCACCGTGCGATTGAAAGATGTCGGCAGGGTTGAGTTCGGTGCGCAAGCTTACAATACCAAAGGGCGGTTTAACGGTAAGCCTGCGGCCGTGGTCTCGGTTTATCAGCTTCCTGGTACCAACGCGTTGGCTGCGGCTAGCGGCGTTAAGAAACTAATGGCCGAGCTCAGACAAAGATTTCCGCAAGGAATAGACTATGTGATCTCGCTCGATACCACGAAACCGGTTACAGCCGGCATCGAGGAAATGGTCAAGACATTGTTAGAGGCGCTGGTTCTAGTGATCCTAGTCGTCTATCTCTTTTTGCAGAGCTGGCGGGCCACGCTTATTCCGTTGCTAGCGGTGCCGGTTTCATTGATCGGCACTTTTATTTTCTTTCCGCTGTTAGGTTTTTCCATCAACACACTTTCCCTGTTTGGACTGGTCTTGGCTATCGGCCTGGTAGTCGATGATGCCATCGTGGTAGTAGAAGCGGTGGAACACCATATCGAAGCCGGACTCTCCACCAAAGAGGCCACGCTCAAAGCGATGAAGGAGATTACCGGCCCGGTTATCGGTGTCGCTTTGGTATTGGCGTCAGTCTTTGTGCCGACCGCTTTCATACCGGGGATTACCGGGCGACTCTACCAACAGTTCGCAGTGACCATCGCGATCTCGGTTTTAATCTCGGCTTTCAACGCTCTAACCTTGAGTCCGGCACTGTGCGCGCTTTTGCTGCGACCACGGCAGACAAGCTCGGGACCGTTGACGGCTTTCTTTCATTGGTTCAACCAGATCTTCAAGCGTGCTACCGAAGGATACGTCCGCATTTCGGCTCTGTTTATCCGGCGGACCGGATTGGCCCTGGCTTTGCTAGTCGCCTTTGGAGGCGTGGCATTCTTGTTTGGGAAGCAGATCCCGAGCGGCTTCTTGCCGGATGAAGATCAGGGATATTTTTACGTCAATTTGCAACTACCAAAAGCGGCCTCTCTGCAGCGCACAGATGAGGTTTGTCGTAAGATCGAAGACCTGCTGTCGCGCACGCCTGGAGTTGCTCACGTCACTACTACGATTGGCTCGAGCTTACTGAGCGGAGTCCAAAGCACCTATAGCGCATTTTTGTTCGTGACCTTGGCCCCATGGAAAGAGCGTGAAGAACGGAACGAACACTATCAAGGAATCAAGGCCGAAGTTAACCGGGAACTGGCTCGATTGCCGGAAGCGATTGCTTTCGCTTTTTCGCCTCCGGCGATTCCGGGCGCGGGTGCGTCAGGGGATATTAGCTTCGTGCTAGAAGACCGGTCCGGCGGGGATGCTGAGCTTCTCTCCGGAAATGTCGAAGCATTCCTGAACGCGGCCCGGAAACGACCCGAGATAGCGCAGATCAGTACCACCTTCCAGCCTGAGGTCCCGCAGACCTATGTCGATGTGGACCTGGATAAAACTCTGAAGCAAGGCATCGCCATCAGCGATGTCTACCAGGCCATCCAAGCCTTTATGGGTGGAACTTTCGTTAACTATTTTAACCGGTTCGGCCGTCAATGGCAGGTCTATGTTCAGGCGGAAGGCGAGTATCGGACGGATGCCAACAATCTGGGAGAGTTTTATGTCCGCAATGCACAAAACGACATGGTTCCGTTAAGCACCGTCACTCGAATCGAGCGGCGCACCGGGCCTGAGTTTACCATGCGCTACAATCTGTACGGCTGCGCCCAAATCAATGCCGCGGTCGCTCCCGGGTACACTTCGGATCAGGCCATGAAGGCGCTGGAAGAGGTTTTCGCTAACACTATGCCGCCGGAGATGGGATATGACTATCTGGGAATGTCGTTTCAGGAGAAACAAACCCAACAAGGGGTGCCGGCCGCGGCGATCTTTGGGTTTTCGTTATTGTTCGTGTTCCTGATATTGGCAGCTTTGTACGAAAGTTGGTCACTCCCTTTCAGTGTACTACTGAGCACGCCGATCGCTGTTTTCGGGGCATTTGGCATGCTCTACTTACGGCGGTTAGTAACCGGGCTGTTTCTCCCGTCTTATTTGGTCCAAATAGAGAATAACGTTTTCGCCCAGATCGGCTTAGTAATGATCATTGGATTAGTGGCCAAGAACGCCATTTTGATCGTTGAGTTTGCCAAGGTTGAATTCGAACGGGGTACTCCCTTGGTCGACTCGGCTCTCGCCGCGGCCCGGCTGCGGCTCCGCCCCATTTTGATGACCTCTTTTGCCTTCATCCTAGGGTGCGTACCGCTTTGGATGGCTTCCGGCTCTGGCGCGATTGCCCGGCAAGTGATGGGTACAACGGTGATTGGCGGCATGTTCGCTGCCTGTGCCATCGCCATTTTCCTGATTCCAGTCAGCTTCTGCCTGGTGGAAAGGTTATTTAGCAGAAACCGAACAGCCGCAAGCGAAAGAGGACTGACCGAAACGACGACGTAATTCTAGCGGACTTAGCGTGTGAAAAGACCGGGATTAAGCATGAAATGGTTTAAGAGAACATTTCATGGTCGAGAATTTCCGTCGCAAAAATCGCACGCAGATCCGATCCGAGACTGAATGCGGCAACTCAAACTTTACTAACCACAAAACCAACAACCCCAAACCAAGAACCATAGTTAATCCGAATGAAACCCATCAATGCTCTCAAGCAATTAATTATACTCGGGACAGCCGTTTTTTGCTTCACGAGTCTTGCCATCGGCCAAGTGGTAGAAGCACTGCAAATGAAGGAGCTTACGGAAAAGCTTCAGTTAAATGAAAAACAACAGCAAGCGCTGACTCCGATCGTAGCGCAACGCGATAAATCACTGAAAGCGCTAAAGGAAGACACCTCCTCTGGTAAGTTGCAAAAACTGCGCAAGTTAGAGGCGATCCAAACCACTTTTAAAACTCAGGCCGGCAAAGTTTTAACTGCCGATCAGTCCAAGAAATTGGAAGCATTGCAAGCAGAGCGGCGAGCCAAGCTAATGGGTAGCTAAGGCTTGATCCCGCAAACTCTTGCGGTCAATCTTACCTGTCGGCCCGTGAGGCAGGCTCTCGGCAAAAGTGATGTGAGTCGGCACCTTGTAGCCAGGCAGCCGACTCCGCAGGAACTCGATCAATTGCGATTCCGCTAGCGGAGCGGCGCCCTCTCGAAGCACCACATACGCTTTCGGGACTTCGCTGCCGAATGCGTCCGGCACGCCGATAGCGCCTGCGTCCGATACTGCCGGATGTTCGTATAACGCTCCTTCCACCTCAAGCGGTGATACTAGCCCGGCCTCATTCTTAATGATCTCCGATTTCCGGCTGACGAACCAGTAGAAGCCTTGTTCATCCCGGTAGGCGAGGTCACCGGTATGAAACCAACCATTTTTAATCGTTTGGCTGGTTAACTCTGCGTCCCGCCAGTATCCCAAGGTCATACTCCCTCCTCTCACAATGATCTCACCTATCTGGCGAGGAGTTGAAATTGAGCGACCAGGATCATCGAGTAGGGAGACTTCCATACCTGCGATCGGTTTGCCGATGGAGCCTGCCTTTTTTTGCCCATACGGAGGATTCATACTGTAAATCTGCAGTTCGGTCATTCCGCAACCTTCAGTGATTTCGATGCCGAAAATCTGCTTGAACCGCCTTTGGATGGAGACCGCAATGGCTTCACCCGCGGAAAAGCAAAAGTTCAACGATTTAACATTGTAGACGCCGGCATCGGGACAATTGATCAACTCGTGATATAACTTCGGAAAGCCGTAGGTTTTGGTTGGCTTGTGTGTTTCTATAGCAGCCAGAACGGCTTGGGGTTCAAATCGTGGTAATAGAACACAGGTTCCTCCAGCCTTGTGGAACGGTAGAATTTGAGAGCCAAAACCGATCAGATAACAGATTGGGAACAGGATTAGGGTGATGTCCGCGGAGGTAATAACTATCTGATCAATTTGGAGTTGGGTCGCCCGCGCGAGGCTCGCGTGGGTGTGAATTACGGCTTTGGGCAAACCCGTTGTCCCTGAAGTGTAGTAGATCGCAGCGGGGTCATTTGCAGAAAGCATCTTTGCTTCTGACGCGGACCCGGCTTGCAGCAGTTCTTGGAAAGGCCTGACGCCTTCGAACTCAGAGCTGCGCGATGTCAGGTAATACTGTTTAACTTCGGAAAGCGATGGGCGGATCTTTTCGATCTCAGAAAAGAGATTTGGTTCACTGATGAGAAACCGGGCTCCGCTATGGTTAATCGCGTACTGAAGTAGATCGGCCGGGAAGCGGATATTTAGGGGAACAGCGATCGCTCCTATTTTGAAACAGGCATAGTAGCAGAGCACAATCTCCAAACAGTTGGGCAGAAGGAAGGCAATGCGATCTCCCGGTTGCACTCCTTGTTCGAGGAGGGCGGCTGACAAGCTGCGGGTAAGTCGGCACAGGTCCGCGTAGGTGTACATTTTATCTTCAAAGACTAACGCGGTGTTTAGGGGAAATTTAGTGCTGCTTTCGTCTAGAAGTGAATCCAACATATTTCTCTTGAGGTCCGACAAGGATTTAGCAACGGGAAGGTGACCGAAAGCAGAGAGTTTTCAAGGAGACCGCGTTTTTGCTGTTTCTTGGCGGCGCAAACGGATAGAGCTTGTGAGTGAAGATTGACTCGGCGCGAAGTCTGTTAGGGGCCGAGTCGTTATTGGATAAACGAGCTTTGTTATCACTATGCCGGCGGTACCAAAAGAAACTGCGTTTGATGCACCTGCCAAGGCGAGTACACAGACTGCAGCCGGCTTAGCCACCTTATGCTGGCTGTTGTCAGCCGGCGTTTATATTGCTGCCAAGGCGGTGACCGCAGAAATGCCGCCTTGGGCGCTCTGTTTTTGGCGAGTTTTTATTGCCGGTCTTATTCTACTTCCGATTACCCGGCGGCATTGGCCCGCCATGATCAGCCTGATTCGAAAGAGATGGTTTTCACTCCTGATAATCGGCGGCCTGGGTTTATCCATTACCCAGGGCCTCATCTATATGGGGCTCAACTATACTACAGCGATTAATGCCGGGTTGATCATTGCTTTGATGCCGGTGATGACGATGGTTCTGGCCCGCTTCTTGTTGAGTGAGCCGGTCGGTGGCTGGCAATTTATCGGTTCAATCATTGCTTTTATCGGAATGGCCATCATTGTGACCCGGGGAGACTTGTCAGCCTTGCTCCGTCTCGACCTAAATGTTGGGGAGCTCTGTGTGGTTGGCGCGGCTATCGCCTTTGCCCTTTATACTGTTTTGTTGCGGAGGGCGAAGTATGGACTCCCGGGTTTGCCGCTCTTGGTCGTGCTGTTGGCAGCGGGAGTCGTGGCTGCGATTCCTTTCTACGCTTGGGAACTCATACAGAACGATCGAACCGCTCTTAACATGAAAGGGGTGTTAGCGTTGATTTATACTGCTGGGCCCGGCGGCGCACTCATGTACTATTTGTTCAACTTGAGTGTTCAAGCGTTGGGCGCCTCCCGAGCCGGTGTCTTTCTCTATCTACAAACTGTCTTTGTCGCTGTCCTGGCTTATTTTTTTCTTGGCGAATACCTGCTTCCCTACCATTTGGTCGGGGCATTTTTCATTCTTGTGGGTGTTCTCGTGGTCATGTTACTCAAACCCAGTCGTGCAGGCGCATAACTAAATGGCTGATCGATATGGTCGAGTCCTCTCAAGCACACGGACCCGCACCCATGGAGGGACATGGAGCTTACAATCGGAGCTCGCGAGTTCAGGCCGCCGGTTCATCGCCGGCCATACCGTTACTTGAAAAAGCCGCTAGAGAAGTTCAGTTGCCGCTTCCGCCTGAGCCGGTAGTGCTGGTTGATTACGGGTCCTCGGAAGGACGTAACTCACTCGGTCCGGTGGGAGCAGCGATCAGGGTCCTGCGGGATCGAATCGGCTCGGCACGCGCGGTTTCAGTCGTGCATACAGACTTGCCAGGTAACGACTTTACGGCCCTTTTTCAGATTCTGGCGTCGGATCCTGACAGCTATTTAGAAGCCGACCCGGCCGTATTCCCGTGTGCGGTTGGAAGATCGTTTTACGGTCAAATTCTTCCTTCATCCAGCGTAACGCTAGGCTGGAGCTCTTGGGCAGTACAATGGCTGAGCCGGGTCCCAGGTCTGATCCCGGACCAAGTGCAGGTCGCTTATAGTCAGGATGCTGCTGCCCGGGCTGCGTTTTATGAACAGGCGGCGGAGGACTGGCGCAGTTTCCTGGTTCATCGTGCAGCCGAGTTACGCCCGGGCGGCCGGTTAGTTGTGCTTAGCATGGCCCGCGATGACCATGGCGACTTCGGATATAGGCCGGCTGTCGCCGCCATTTACGGAGCGTTACTCGACCTGGTAGACGACGGCTTTGTTAGCGAGGAAGAAGCTCGGCGAATGGTGATCCCGACGGTTGGTCGAAGCCGGCAAGATTTCATGGCGCCATTCGTGGGGAGTGGCAGTTTTGAGGGTCTCACCCTGGAGGAGATTGATGTCTTTTATGGTGAAGATCGCATCTGGATAGAATTCCAGAGTCATCATGATGCCGCGCGGTATAGCGCTCGCTGGGCCGCCTTTTCTCGCGCTTCAGTCTGCCCGACCCTCGCTGCCAGCCTCAATGATAAGGAGGTTCGCGCCGCCGAGTTTATCGACCGTATGGAGGCGCGCATGATCGCGCGTCTACAGGTCGCTCCAGAACCAATGCTAATCCCGCTTGCCAAGATGGTCCTGGTAAAAGGATCGCTTGAATGATGAAGGTAGGATTGGAATCGTGCGGGCGAATTGGTCCCGGAGGGACCGAATGAAGCCGTCTTTCAATTCCGCGCCTGCGGGTTAGGCTATTCTAGGCAGAAGCGGGGCCGAGATTCCTACAATGGCGATAATTGAATTGACCATCCAAATTCGGGCACCAATTGAACGCGTGTTCGATCTGAGCCGTTCCATCGAATTGCACGTCGATACAACTTCCGGTACAGGGGAGAGAGCAATTGGTGGAGTGACAACCGGTCTCATTGGACCCGAGCAACAAGTCACGTGGCAGGCTCGGCATTTCGGAATTCGGCAGGAACTAACCAGTCGAATTACTGCCTTCGCTCGGCCGCATCATTTTCGCGATTCGATGGTCCGCGGCGCCTTTCGCCGGCTTGATCACGATCATTTCTTCGAGCAACGCGGTGAGACGACGATTATGCGCGACCGCTTCGATTTCGAGTCCCCTTTGGGGTTTCTCGGAAGAATTGCGGATTCGCTAGTTCTGACCTCGTACTTGAAAGCGTTCTTGGTCGACCGCAACCAGCGAATCAAAACCGTCGCGGAGAGCGATGAATGGCGCCAGTTCTTGCCTGACCCAATGTGATACCGGTCGGCGCGGCGGACCAAATTCAGTCGCTAAGACTCTAAGCGGTTCACTCAGGTGACGCAGATTTTCTGCCCGATAAGTCACTCATCCCTGATCCCTTCCCTCACCATCTGGTAGCCCAACAACTCCCTGTGCCCATTCCCCTCAGTAAAATCTGCGTAATCTGAGCAATCCGCTGATCTAAAAATCGAATCTTCGAAAAAACCCGATCGAATCGGAATTGCACCGGGATTAGACGAGCCAGCCCGAACGGGCCGGAGACTAACCGTGAGTGCAACCCCGACGATCGCAGTTACTTAAGAACTGAGCAGAGGCGCTCAAGCCGCTGAAACTGCCAAGGCAGGTTGCTGTGCTTGCTTCGTGCCTCGAGTCGTATCGTTCTCTTTCGGCAGTCTAAGAGCCGCAAGATTGAACGGCTTAAATTCAGGCTCAGGAATGGTCCTGGCCGGCCGTTGATAGCTTTTCTTTAGAACAAATAAGGCGAATACTAGTCCTTCCATTTTTTCCTTTCTTAGTTTCTCTCAGCATCCTGGATTGGTCGCCCCTACAACGGAACGCTTTCCGGAATGCCCAGAAATTCTGACCAAAAGGAGTTGATGCCCTAGGTCTAACCTCGCTGGATTGTTCAAAGAACCGATCGCCTTTTTATCGGCGACACACACCCTTTACAACAGATTTGAAACGATTCAAGCGATATTCGATCAAATCGGTCTGGATTCCTCGATAATTCGAGATTAGTCGCTCGCTATCAGGTGCTTATGCTGCACAATTGGGTTTTAGAATTTAGGAGGGCGCCCCGTGGAGCGCTTCCTCGCTTGCGAGGCCGGCAGCGGTCGGCACCGTGGGCCGTAACCTTCTTTGCCGAGCAAATGCCTATCGCGATGGGTATCTAACCCGATCCGAGCTCTTTGTCCTGACCGCACAAAAAACGGTGGGGTGGCGACCCCTGTCAGCCCCGCAAGCGAGGCAGCGCTCCACAATGCCGGTTCGAGACATTCTGTTAGACAGTAAACTCCTCATACGCGATTCGTGCGGAGCTGACCTCAACCGAGTGGATCAATCATGAGCACTGAAGCCCTGCCATCAGTTAACGAGCGACGGCGTGTCGCTTCCCCTGACGTGACGCCCCAGGCACTGGCTCGGCACAAAGATGCTTTATGGATGGGCTCGCGCGATTCGCGACGCATCTATGGGATCGAGCCGGATGGTTGGAAGGTATTCCAAGAAGCCGAAGCACCTGGGATACCTTGGGCGGCTGTCTCAACCGGCGATGCTCTCTGTTTCAACCTTGGGGAAGGGGCGGCGGATGACCGCTATCTGCGGCGCTATTCCTCCGATGGCAGATTCTCCGAAACCGATCGAGTGCCTTGTCCGGAGTTTACCGGGTCCTATCTGAGCTATGACGGCACCCGTGTCTACTTGAGCCAATGGTATAAGCATCGCATTCTGAAACTCGATGAAGCCGGAAATATCGGCTAAGGTGCCGTTCCCATGCCGTTCGTTGGCTTTTGACGGATCGAACTTTTGGTCAAACCACCGGGCGGTAAATGAAATCGTCTGTTTTGCTCTGCCCAGTTAACTCGAATCCTTGGAGCGCTGCCTCGCTTGCGAGGCCGATTCGGTCGGAACCGGTGAAGAAATTAGAGGGTGGCCGAATGAACTGCAGGTTACCTGGCGCTGTTACTCTGTTGGCTGCCTGCTCTTTCGCTACCCTCTCGGCGGCGCAAGATGCCGGCCTCAGTCAGGAAGACGCCCGCCTCAACCAAGTCTATCAACGTCGCGTCGCTCAGTTGCACAACGATCCAGCGAAGCTGGCCGAACTGCGCCGCCAGGAAACGGACTGGATTAAGCAAAGGGATCAAAAATGTGGCAAACATGCAGCCTGCTTAGCCCAAGCCACAAAAGAGCGAGCGGACTATCTCGAGCAATTAGTTACCCAACAACAGCCGAACCCAACGCCGGGCGGCAAAATCCCGCAAGAGCTGCTGGGTAAATGGACCATCCGTAAGGTATTGCCGACCGATACGACCACCTGCCTGGACAGCAAACAAGCGCAGACCTTCATAGGTACCGAGATAGAATATCGTGCCGACAGTTTTCGTTGGAAAACTACCACTGTACGAAGCTCGGGGAGCTCGACGAACCTGATCGGTGCACAAGAGTTTGCTCAGGACAACTCCGGTAGCCGTTCTCACGTGGACTTTACTCAACTCGGTATCGTCGCATCTGCAGTCGAGCAAATCACGATCAATCATCCGGACGTGAAGATCGCGGAATTGTCGCAGAGTGGTAGCGCAACAGTGCCCGGTGAAAGTGTCTTGGTGGAAGGCCCGAATACGATCATCTTCGACATGTGTAATACCTACTTCGAGGCGCGGCGGGAATAATGCTCGCCGGTTTAGGTTTTAAAGGGGGACCCACGAGAAAAGCCACCGGATCCAGGTGCTCGCTCGGCGTGGAACCACCACTTCAATCGTAGTGCCGTCTCCCGGCCTACTTTCTACGTACATCTTTCCGCCAAGCCTTCGAGAGCGTTCTTCTATCCCTAACAGCCCAAGCCCGCTCGAAAGCGAACAATCCGAAGCGCGAGTGCCGTTGCCAGTCGAATGGCCGCCTGGCTTGTAATCAAAGCCGATTCCATCATCGTGAAGCCGAAGGCGAAGTTCACTGGTTAAATAGCCTAGCTCGGCTTCGAACCGCTTCGCTCGGGCATATTTTAATGTGTTTGTCAGGGACTCTTGAGCAATTCTGACGAGTGCTTGCTCCCAGGCCGGCCCGATCTTGAACGGTGTACCCGAGACTTTCAATTCGGGTTGCAGCTCGGTACCGTCGGCGGTCCGAAACAAAACCGCCTCAAGTACGGCAGGCAGCGAGCGGTCTGTGTCAAGTACTCCGGAGCGCAATGCACGCATCGCTCTCCGGGTCTCTTTCAAATTCTCGCGAGCCAGTCTGCTAGCATCATCCAGGCTTGCCAATACGGGTTCACACGCTGCCTTTTTGGCAACAGTCTTGGCTGCCTCTAACCGCCACACCAGTCCCACGGAGCCTCTAGCCACGGTGTCATGGAGTTCGCGCGCCAGTCGCGTGCGTTCTTCCAGGATCTGTTGGAGTCGCCAGCGCCAAAGGAGCAAGACGAACAGAATAACTGCGACGGCGCAAAAAATGTAAAACCAGACCGTCTGGTAAAAATATGGTTGCACAGTCAACGTGGTCGCCGCCGCAGTTTGGTCCAGAGCCCACAGGCCATCGTTGTTGCAAGCAATGACTTTGAACTGGTAACTGCCTGGAGCCAGATTCGTATAGTAAGCCTCCCTGCGAGTCCCCGCTTCGATCCAATCTTTGTCAAAACCTTCCAGCCGATACTTGAAGAGTACTTTCTCGGGAGCAGTAAAGCTCAGCCCGGCGTAGTCGAATTCCAGCTGGTGAGCGCCGGGTCCGAGTTCGACTTTCTGGGTTCCTGCGCCGACGGGAATTACCTGAGTTAAGTCGGCAACGATTCTTTCGATCTGCATCGGAGGCGGGAGCGAATTGAAGTGAAGCCGATTCGGGTCGATGACGGCCAACCCGTATGTGGTCGCGAACCACAGCCGACCGTCGGATGACCGACAACCCTGCGGAAAACCGTAAGTACAATCGACGGACTTTAGGCCATCGGCTTTCCCGAAGACGCGGCAATCAACGGAAGGACGTTTCCCATCGAAGAAATCATTTAGTTCACTTTTCGAGATGCAAAAGATTCCGCGATAACCGCTCGACCAAAGATTACCCTGCTTGTCATCCAGCAAGCAGAAAAATTCTGGACCTAGCAGTCGTGGGTTAGGCCGATACGGGACTGATGCCCATTGTCCGTTCCGGTAACGAAACAACCCATTGAACGTGCCCGCCCACAGAGTGCCGTCCGAATCGGCGTACAAAGCAAAAGCCATCCTGGGAGATGCCGGTCCGTTGTCGCCCTGGCTGCTCCTGATCGCCGTTCTCTGGAGGGAATCGACGCCGGTCCGGCCTCCGATCCAAAGCCGTTCGTCACGATCGACAGCCAACGAGTAAAGTACGCGATCATGCAGGCCATCCTCTTGGGTGTAAGTTTTAACTATCTTACCATCTCGAAATTGCTGGAGGCCGGCGCCGGCCGTGGCAACCCAGAGGTCTCCGTTATCTGCCCGGTACATCCCAGTTGCCCAGTTTGGGCCAGCGTGGTTCAAATTGCTTAGGGTAGCTATTTGTTGGTCGTGGTTTCCGTTTAGACAATGCAAAGTGGTATCCCGGAGACCAAACCAGAGAACGCCTTGGGGATCTTCATAGAGGGACGTTACATCACTTGGAGCGGTCGACTCTCTATTCAACGCCAGGGGTATCGATTCGATCCTTTCGTTGGTCACGGAGGCCAGACCGTTCATTGTCCCAATCCAAATGCGTCCCGGGGCCCCGGAGGCTACTGCATTGATAGTATCATTCGGGAGTCCATCTCGGACGGTGTAGGTCATGAACTTCACGTCGGAGAGACGTTCCAGACCGAGGTTGGTAGCTGCCCAGATGTTGCCTTCCCGATCTTCGCAAATAGAAACGACATCTTGGAGGGGACGATCATTTTCCGGCGCCGGCGGTAGTTCGCTGACTTGTTCTGTCTCCGGGTTGATTCGCCAGAGGCCGCTCACCCCACCGGCCCAGATCATTCCGTGCGAGCCGGTCACCATGCATTCTAGCTCCCGGCGGCCGATCTTATCGACAACCGGTTGAAAACGACCCTCATTGTCAAACCGGGCCAAGCCTTTTTGGGTGGCCGCCCAAAGTCGCCCTTTCCGGTCGGTCGTGACGGCTAAGACCTGTTCTCCGGGTAAACCATCGCGTTCAGTGAATTTCGTGATAACGCCCGAAGCCTGATTAATTCTGTAGACGCCAGTTCCAGTCGCAGCCCATAGTCCCTCTGACGTTTCGCACATGGCGTAAATCTCCTCTTGCGCCAATGCCGACGATCCTGGGTAGGGCTGAAACTTGCCGCCTTTGAGCTGGACTAGTGACTGTTGCAATACCCAGATCCAAAGCGTTCCCTTGCTGTCTAAAAGGAGAGCCGTGCAGTCGTTGCCAGGGAGCCCGTCTTTGCTGTCGAACCGCTCAAACTCCCCGTTGGGAAGCCGGCAATACAATGACTGGTGAGAACCAAACCAAAGTTCGCCTGAGGGACCTGGAATCAGACCGTTAACTCTACCTTGAAGCTTCACGTTGGCATAAATGTCGGCGCCGGTTGCAAAATTCTTGCCGTCGAACCGGATGAGTCCGTGACTGCACTGAAGCCAAATGAAGCCATCTTTGGTCTGGACTATTTTGTCGAGGACGTTTTGAGGCAGCCCCTGCTCTTCGTCCCATCGCACCAGCCGATATTGAGCTAAGGGCCGAGCAGGATCTAGCGCGATACAGGTGTCGACCAGCCCGAGAATTAGAATTAACAAGATCGCTGCCAACCATCCGCTCTTGGGAAAGCGTTTTGCTCGGCCATCGATACAGCGAGAATCGGAGTTCATGACACACGAAATGAACTCTGGTTCCAATCCTAGACTTGGCTCCAATTTCATTTGGCCAATGAAGTAAGCCGTAACCGGCTCGGCTTAAGCAAGCTTTAGCTTCCTTTAACTTCACGAGGAAAGAGAAACAACTCTCTCAAAAGAGGTAGGGCGTCTCAGTTCCTTCGTGAATATAAACTATTTCTCGATAACATAACCAATTCTACAATTGTTTCGACGGCATGCCTTAAGGCGAACCGAATAAGATCACCGCTTTGCGGTAGGTCCGAACAGTCCTGCAACTATCACCGCTGAAGCTCGCGGGCAAAGGACCGTTTGTTAGTCTAACGAAAGGGGTAGATGTCTGTTCTTTGAACGTCAGCAGGCTTGTGTACCTTCCCGGCCGAACCTATGAGTACAACTGAATACGCACAACCCGAAGCCCTAGTAAGTACGGAATGGGTAGCCGCCCATTTAGATGATCCCAACGTTCGCATCATCGAAAGTAATGAGGATGTTTTGCTTTACGCCACCGGACATATTCCGGGGGCGGTCCATGTGGATTGGCAGCGCGACCTGAACGACCAAACCGTTCGCGATTATATCCATCCCAAAGCCTTTGCCCAATTGGCTAGCCGTATAGGAATTACCCCGGATACCACCTTGGTTTTCTATGGGGATAAGTCGAATTGGTGGGCCTGTTACGCTTTATGGGTCTTCACCTTGTTCGGCCACAAAGACCTCCGTATCATGAACGGCGGTCGAGACAAATGGCTCGC
>JAFAIO010000064.1 GCA_019236675.1 Verrucomicrobiota bacterium | reverse complement strand
TGTGCAAGATTGCTGAGCATAATAGTCGGTAAAAATCGCTCCTTCCTTGGCAATACGATCCAGGTTGGGAGTCTTGTAACCGGTCATACCTAGGTTGTACGCGCTGATGTTCCAGTAGCCGACATCATCGCCAGAAATGACGAGGATATTGGGCTTCTTGGCCGGCTGCTGTGCATGAACTGCAGCCGGTGTGACCGCGAATAACAGAGCGAACGCTACCGTCCGCCGCAAGATCACCTCCGCTAGAATAGATGTTTTTGATGGAATTCTCATAAGAACTTGTTCTAGGAAGTCGTTGAGTTCTTTTTTGTCTGTTGCCTGGATCTGTAGTTCATTCGCTTTCGAAGGGCTGTTAGCGAAGCGGCTATTCGTTAATGAGGCACGACTGGGTTCCCGAAGAGACCCGCTCGCAACGCGCAAGGTTAATGCGTCCGGATGGGCTCCAGCTATTGCACCTTGGGGCAAACGGCTGTCCGTTGTACTACCATCGATTGGTAGCATGGTTCGACCAAACCCAGGGCTGGGCTGACAGGACGTCCGTCTGGTCAGCCCGAGGTTTGATGGTCGTAAATCAGGAGGGCTCGCCGTCGAAGCTCGATGTTATCTTAATCTCACCCATCCAGCTCCGCCCCATCCACCCCAACCGCCCCAGCCCAGCGACGCATCGCGGTTCATCTCTGCTGCTTCAAGGTTCTCGTTAGCCAGTTTATTTGCCAGCCGGAGTTGCAGATAACTTTGAAACTGTGCCGGGCCGCCAACATAGGCTTGATTGTGGGGCGCATCAGGAAAAACGTAGTAGGTTTTCCCACCAAATTGGACCAAGGTCACTCTGTCCGCCGGTAGGGTTTGGAGCTTCTGTTGCTGAGCTGAAGTCTTCGGGACAATGACTTGGAAGCCTGCAGCTACAAGAAGGTCTTCTTTACTCTGCACTTGTGTTTGCATGCTGCTGCAGCTCACGGCCACGACTGCCAGAGCCATGCTACCAACAAAACCGAATCGTCTGAGTATCGGATGCACAACCTAAGCTCCTAGCTAGTCAGCCTCATGCTTCTTTATCTTCTCTTCGATTTCCTTCTTTACCGCGTCCAAATTGAAAGAAGCGGATGCTTGCATTGGTGGAAAATCGACGGCGGTTTGTGCCAGCGCTGCTACCGTCTCTTGAACGCGGACGAAGCGCCAAAATTCGCGTCCCATGAAATCGTTCATGTATCCTCCGCCCTGGTTGTTTAAGCTTTCACCGCGGACTGAAGGCGTCCGCTCAAACGGATCCTGCCGGATGTTGATAATGACCGGCATGTCGGTGGTAACCTTCTCCCCAGGCCAGCCGTACGGTTCCTGGAAGAACACGAATTTGAAATCATCAATACGCAGTGCGCCCAGGTGCGGACCCTCAAAGTAGAAGAGCTCATGACGTGCGGACGGCGCTTTACCGAGTAACAGGTCCATCTGGTCGTAGCCATCCAAATGGTTCTTGTAGCCGCGATCGCCTAGTTTTATGCCTTTCAGAAGCTGGACCTTGATGTCGGGATTGCCGGCGGCGTCCGCAAGCGTGGGAAACCAATCTAGGCCGGAGAAGATGCCATTTTCGACGCTACCCGGCTGAATTTTGCCCGGCCAACGGATGATGCAGGGGACCCGAAACCCGCCTTCATAGCAAGTGCCTTTGGTGCCCTTAAAAGGTGTCATTCCGCCATCAGGCCAGGTAAATACTTCCGCTCCGTTATCGGTTGTGAAGATGACGATCGTATTGTCAGCCTCACCGATGTCCTTCAGATGCTTAAGAAGCGCGCCCACGCAATCGTCTAACTGCGCCATGCCTGCTTCTTCGAGACCGTAGTTATTGCTCGAATTCATGAGTGCCTGGTATTTCGGAGAGATATAGGTGAAGACGTGCATGCGCGTTGTGTTGTGCCAGATGAAGAAGGGTTTGCCGGCCTGTTTTGCTTTGTCCATGAAGTCTTCACTGGCTTTGACCAGCACTTCATCAAAGGTCTCCATGTCGTACTTGGCTTGGCGACTTGCCTGCCAATTTTGGCGCCCGGCCATATCAGGGAACGGCGCCAAAGGCCCCTCATCAACTATCCTTTGCTTTCCGACCTTTCCCCAGCGTGGCATTTCGGTAGGATCCTCCGTGTCGGTCGCCCAACAGTGTACCAGATCGCGCGGTCCGTACTTCTCAATCCAGTCCTGAGGATAATCAAACCAGTACGGATCGGACAGAGCATCGAGGTGGTACAGGTAACCAAAAAATTCGTCGAAACCATGCACAGTCGGTAGATACTTGTTCATATCGCCCAAATGGTTTTTGCCAAACTGCCCCGTAGCATAACCAAGCTCCTTCAGCACGGTGGCTAGGGTCACAGCTTGATCCGGAATGCCGACGTCGGCGCCAGCTTGGCCTACCGTGGTAAGACCCGTCCTGAGCGGTATCTCACCGGTGATAAAATTCGCGCGCCCTGCCGTACAGCTCGCTTCGGCGTAATAGTCAGTAAATAGCATACCCTCCGAGGCGAGCTTGTCGAGATTAGGTGTTTTACCCGACATCATGCCGCGATGGTAGGCGCCGATGTTGAACCAGCCGACGTCATCACCCATGATAACAAGGATATTGGGTTTTTTCTCCGCCGCTCGGGCGGGACCGATTGCGGACAAAATGACAGTCGATGCAGCCACAGCTGTCACTAACGACAGAACACGATGTAGTACTTTAGCATTCGAGTTGATTGTCATAATTTTGGGGGACGTTAGCTTGCAACTCTTTAGATCGAGGGATAGCGTACTGACGGCGGTTGGCGGCTGCCATTGTACTTTTGGGCAAAGAGCAAGACCTTATAGTTTTCCTCCTTCGAGGAATTTTGACCTCGGATTGATCTCCCGGGCGAACAGGCGCAAGTCGCCGTATGTCGCAAAGTTGACGCGCCCTACTTACATTGAAAGGCCAGCCGGTTGAGCATTCAGAGTTTCGAACAGACGATTTGCCTCAAACGCCACGATACCGCACAGCTTGTCGCCCGCCTTGTTAGCAGTAATCACTTCCGAAAAGCGAGCCTAGTCGCCGTCCGGCACGGTGCCTTGCTATCGATAGGACGAATCACCTGGTAGCACTTTTATAAAAATCGACGCCGCCAAAAACACACGAAAACGATTTACCTATCTTGAGGTATTCGTGTTCACTGTTCCACATCCGGCATCTTCGGCGCGCGGAGCAAAGGCGGCGAAGCCGGCGTGCCCCCGGCCGTCAACGGAAACTGAATCCGAACCAGTGCGGCTAACATGGCGACCGAATTATCGCTCCAGAGTCCGCCGTGCTCATAGATTATCTCTTTAGGGACACGCACTATCCAACAAGGTACCCGAGCGTTTCCAGTATAAACAAATTGCCACCGGCGCCACAGTTCTCGACCCGATGGGCGAGCTTGATCCGGATCATAGTGCCCGTTCCGGCAGTAGAGAGTTCCGTGACGATCGTTGTGTTCGCTTGTATAAAAAGAATAGTCCGGATGATTCTCCACAAGATTAGCCTCGAATGCGCGATTCTCGATTGTCTTCAAACCACTGGGTGGGGCGGCATCGCCTAGCGGCACGACATGATAATTTACAAGATAAGAATTGTTGCCGGGGGTATGGGTATAGAATTCACGTTCAGATACTTTTTCTCCGTGATGGCCTGGCACTGGCACTTGCTCCCAATGGTACCGAAGACCGATCGTGTTATAGAATTCTGTACCGATGGGGAAGAAGGTCCCGGTTGCGGAATCGTTCTCGGATTGCAGGAAGACTAGAAACGGGCGGTTTTCAGGCACCGCCGCGCCCTCCTCGCCAGAAGAGCGGGGGACGTAGGCATGCCGATTTGGGTCGTACTGATAAAGGTAATCGAGTTCCTTCATCAACTGGCGAGTACTGATGGAGCTATCTGCCGAATTAAAGGTTACTGCCATGTCCCAAGGGTTGGGATTGCGGGCGCCGCTGCCGCTAGCGTCGAGGATTGAATGGGAAATTGTATTTCCAAGCAGCAATCCGCCGAAAGAATGCCCGATCAGGATGCAACGATGGAAATTCTTATTTGGATCCCGTGCCGCCAAAGCCAGTTCATCAAGTGTCGCCAGACAGCTGACCTGGGAGGCGATCTGCGCCGCCACGGATTTGCGACTATAAAAGGTGAGTAAGTTCAGGCCCGGGAATGTCAGGTCTCGGCCACGCCAGGCGATATAGACGCCGATCACATTTGCGTTTCCGGTGGCGTTCGGAAAGCTCGATACCGCATCGAGGAAGTGTTCGAATCGGCAGACGTCGCCCGATTCAGCATTATTTTGCCAGCCGTGAATGTAGACGAAAAGCGCTGGACGTTCCGCCTGGTGGATGATTGCGAGAGCAGCTCTTATTTGAGAATTGTCTAAATTCGAGCCTTGATCCCCAAATTCGATGAACGCCAATTTGTAACGCCCATTCTTAGAGTCTCTAACTGAGTTATTGGGATTCTCCGCCGTATTAGCATGGTAGGGACCGAATGCTGCACAGCCTCCGAATATGGTGGTGAAAACGAGGGTCGAAAACAGCCGGCCCAGGGGAGGACGAACCGGCAATCGATGGAAAACGTTAGAGGAGTTGGTCGTGTCGGGATCTAGCTTTTTCATTTGGGGGCGTTAGTTGGTAGCTACTTTAGCCAAGGTTTCAAAAGACCCGTGATCCGCTTGCCAGGCCAACAAGCGACCGAGTTGTTCAAAGTCGTGTAGCCTTGAGTTTCCCAAAAGATTTGGCGTGATGCTATAGGACTTTGGGGAAATGCCAGGCAGATAAATGGGATTACGAACCGCAGCGAAAGGCGGTGTATATCGTACTAAAGTACAATTTACGCACGAACTACTGATGCGCATATTCAGACGGATTTGAAATTAGTTCGGGACGTTTACCTAGGAGCTTCCCGTTCCCATGTGGCAGCTTTCGATCCGCTCGAAGATTATTCTGGTATTGTTGCTGACCGGTCTGGCCTGCCTGGCAGCCGGTGCTGTCATCGGTTACCTCGCAGGAGAAGCGGCGCTGACTCAGTCTGTCGAGAGCAGGCTGACCGTGCTGCGCGAAATCAAACGCCGGCGGGTTGAGGCCTATGTGAACAATGAGCTGCGATTTACCACCGCAGTAGCCACCTCCGCCGAGACAGTCGAAGCAACCAAAGCATTCATCGCTGCCTTTCGGGAGATGCGCGCTGAGATTCAGACGGATCCAGCGGCGATGCAAGCCGACACTGCTGTCCTCGAAAACTGGTACAACAAAGATCTTATACCACGCCTGGACAAGATCGCCGGCAGCCACACGCCAATCGAGGGTCTCATGCCCGCCGACCCTGTCTCCCGTCGACTCCAGGCCGACTACATCGCCCGCAACCCAAACCCCGTCGGCCGAAAGAGCGAGCTTCTCACCGCCTCCAGTGGCTCGCACTACGATGCTGTGCACGCTCGCTACCACCCCATGCTAAAGCGTGCGGCAGAGACTGTTGGCTTTTACGATATCAACCTTCTGGACGCAGCCACTGGCGATGTGGTCTATACGGTGGCCAAAGAAACCGACTTCGCCAGTAATATGTACCATGGCGCCTTTACACAGTCAGGCTTTGCCCGCGTGGTCCAACGTGCTCTTGATCCCCGCAATGGCGGGAAGGCTGTGGTCGAGGATTATACAGCTTACATTCCTTCGGCCTTCGCTCCGCAGATGTTCGCCGCCGTGCCGATAATCGCCGACGGTCAGCCGATT
Organism: Verrucomicrobiota bacterium; assembly: GCA_019236675.1. Lineage (GTDB taxonomy): Bacteria > Verrucomicrobiota > Verrucomicrobiia > Chthoniobacterales > JAFAMB01 > JAFAVN01. The sequence goes on along the minus strand of JAFAIO010000064.1, from coordinate 2,585 downwards.
GGGGTGTTTGTCGCCCAAGTCGATATTTTGACGCTGAATAATCTGCTTACCGATAATAACGCCTGGCGCACGACTGGGCAGGGCGAGACCGGAGAGGTGCTATTGGTGGGCGAGGATCGGCTGCTGCGCAGCCAGTCGCGGTTCCTGATCGAAAACCCCGACAAATTTATTGCGGAGGCAGAAGCTAACGGCTTGCCGGCTTCAACCGCGAATCAGCTCCGCGCGCTTGGCACCACCATACTTTACATGCCCACGCGGTCTGAGGCGGTAGAGCAGTCATTTCGCAATCAAACGGGTCTAACCCGCTTTCCGGACTATCGAGGAGTGGAAGTCATCGCGGCCTATGGCCCGGTGGAAGTCGATGGATTGCGCTGGGCCATTGCAGCCAAGCAGGACGTGGCGGAGGCATTTGGGCCAGCGATCCGGCTTAAGCGCGAGCTGCTGGTAGCAGCCGCCTTTGCGGCAATCGCGCTGACATTCCTGGCCATCGCCTGCGCCGGACTGTTCATGCGTCCACTCCGGCGCGTCGTGGCGGGCATGCAGAGTATCGAGGGCGGTGCGGCTGCCATACGCATCGACGCGCGAGGCAACGACGAGTTCACTGAGTTGGCGCGCGGCTTCAATCAGATGGCTGACGCAATCGACCAACGGGACAAACGCCTGGCCGAGGCGGACCAAGAGAAGGGCGAACTGCTGCGCAGCATCTATCCGGCTGGGCTAGCTGAGCGCGTACGCAGTGGCGCAGAAATTACCGCCGAGACCGTGCCCAACATTACCGTGGTTGTTGCCTGGCTGGACGGGCTGGACACGCTGTCGGCGAACCGTAGCGCCGGCGACGTGCGCGCAGTTCTCAATCAACTGCTCGACATACTCCATAGCACGGCTGCAACCCATGGGGTGGAGTTGCTTCGCTCGCTGGGCGAAAGCTACATTGGTGTGTGCGGGCTGTCTTCGCCCCGCTTAGACCATGCAACGAGTGCTCTGGCTTGGACGCGTACCGCTCTCTGGCCGTGCAGCGGCTTGGCGATACCTGGGTGAAGAACGTATCCCTGCGGTTCGGCCTCGCCTCCGGAGAGATCGATGTTCTGCTGATAGGGCGCGGCCACACTGCGTACGACATCTGGGGCCGCACTCTTAGCATTTGCCGCCTTATTGCGGTGCAGGCTGAACGCGGTTGCGTTCGGCTCAACGACAGCACTTACAGCTTGCTGACCGATATCGACGGGTTCGAGCCGTGCCCGTCGATCGTGACCGAGGCTTTTGGGACCGTCAATAGCTGGAGCCGTCCGGTGGTCGAAAGGATCACAGTCGATGTAGCCGTTCGACAAAAGGGCCCGCTAACGCCAGCTCCAGCGGAGTAATCATCCATGTTCGGCCTGACACGCTTCCCTGCTCTGACTCTCATTTTGATCCTGGGATACCCAGTAGTCGCGATCGTTGTTTTGGAATTTGCCCGCCGTGTTGCTGCCCGGGCTCCGTTCGTCTCCACTATACTGCGTCAGATAGCCTTTGTGCTGCTCCCCACCGGCGCGATCTGGTTAATCCTGCGTTTCCTGGCTGAGCAACCCGCCGACAATTGGGGCGTGCGAATGGCCGAAACCGCTTTCGCGCTCACCGGCCTCTACCTTCTTCTCCATGTCGTGCAGGTCGTATTAATGAGCTTGGTCGAGGATCAGATGCGTGCACCAAAACTGTTGTTCGACATCGTGCGCATTGGCCTGTCGGTAATCTGGGGCTCGATAATGGTTTCGGACATCTGGAGGGTTGATCTTGGCAGCATTTTCGCGGCCATGGGCGTCGGCTCTATCGCCCTGGCTTTCGCGCTGCAAGAGTTCCTCGGAAATCTGTTGTCGGGAATGGCGCTTCTGTCAGCGCACAAGTTTGGCATTGGAGATTGGATCATGGTTGACGGAAAAGCGGCCGAGGTGGCGGAGATGGACTGGCGCACAGTCACGCTGATAACCACCGGCGGCGAGAGAGTGGTAGTCGCTAATAGTACTCTCGCCAAGGGTAACCTGACAATTGCTGCCCGTGCCAAACAAAAGGGATCGATCGTTGTGCCTCTAGCGCTTGGGGTGAATGTCCCCCCGGAGCAAGTGCGTGATGCAGTCCTGGAAGCAGGCAGGGCAACGCCCGGCTTGGCCAACCCTGGTGGAGTTCAGTGTTTCGTTACCGGCATCGATCAGGACAAGATTAACTACAATGTGATTTTGTCAGTAGCGAACCCGGGTATCCTGCGCGGCCCGCGCGACGAATTTCTCAGCCGACTCTGGTACTCGGCGCAACGGCGCGCCTTGGGCCTAGATCCGTCGCCGGCTCCCGACGCAGCAGCACGCCAACAAATGCTCGAGCAATCGAGGGCTTTTCACCGCGATCCCGGTACTCTGCCACAACTTGCCCGTGAAAGCGTATTCCATCGCTATCGTCGGGGTGACTTGCTACTTACCGTGGGTGCCCGGACGACAGATGCCTTCCTGGTGGTAGCAGGCAAGTTGGCAGTGATGGTTCCAAACAAAAACGCCGAGTTCCGGCTGGAGCTGGTCGGACCCGGGCAACTTCTAGTGCTGCAAGAGATGTTAGCCGGC
>JAFAIO010000054.1 GCA_019236675.1 Verrucomicrobiota bacterium | reverse complement strand
TGCAAAGAAAACGGCTGGCCGATCTAAAGTAATCACATCCTCCGTCAGCAGCAGTTCGGAGCGAAGGCGGACCCATTCGCCGCTCACTAGAGGAGGGAAATCCGGCAAATTACGGAGCACCTCTTCGACGACATACGCAGTGGTGATCATGATCCATTCGTTTGCCGGCGCCAGCCGGAAAATTTCTCGCGATGCGCCCCGGTTAGAAGCGGCCGCCGCAAGAAGCACACTTGTATCAAGGAAGAGCCTCACGCTCCTCGGCGGAAGGTTTCCATGTCCGCCTCATCGCTAGCGACCCAAGAGTCCATCTCTTCTCGACTGTACTTTCGAGGGGAAGGCATTTCCGCTCCATCCGCTCGCAGGCGTGCGGCCAGGAAGAGTATCAATTCTTGCTTTTGCTCTGGGCTCAGCCTCGCAGCCGCCTCCTCTATTTCAGAAAGAGTACTCATTTTCGGCGTGACAATTAAAGTGGTCTCGGTTGGCTATATCCGTCAAGTCTGGTGCCCTGTCCTATAAATAGCATGGCTTTCGCTCGGCAGTCCCCGGATCAGTTGACGTTTTTCTTCCGATATCACCACACGGGTATTTTCAGATCAGATCTCAAACGAGGCTCCTTGGACACGCTTGGCGATTGACCAGAGCGCCCAGCACCGTATCGAGAACATAGTCGAGGCGTTTCCCTAGATCTTCAGCCAAGAATCGGAGGACGAAATAGCCGTTCTGCTGTAGCAACGCGTCTTTGCGTCGGTCGCGTCGATAAGCTTCGGGATCAGCCAAATGCTGTGCCCCGTCTAGTTCAATCACCAGACGTGTATCTGCGCAGAGCAGATCTACTTCCATGTTTCCCCATCCGTCGAATGGGATCGGCAACTCTGCATTCAGTTGGAACCGCCGGCTCGTTTCCGGTAGCGTTCCTAAGCGACGATAGAAGAACGCTTCGCTTGCGCTTCGAGCGCGTGCAACTCCTTCAGCATCCGGACTAAATGGACGGGTGACATGAACGAACAGCTTCGCCAGTGGAGCGTCTATCCCGTCCCGAACCAGCCGGCGAACACTGCCAGCGTAATCCTTCTTCCAAAGGGGATCCACCGGCAGCGGCACATCGACGGGCCATCCGGGCAAAGCGCTTGCAGGCAGCATCAAGGTATAACCGAGCGCTTCATATCCGTGGCATCTTCTTTCGAACATCCGAGAAAGCATTGGTACGTTCAGGTCCGCATAATCATAAACTCGCACTTCCCGTTTGCCGTCGTGAAGACGGTGGAGTCTGCCGGCATACTGAGCAATTGTGCCCCGCCACGAAACGGGCAGCGTTAGGAACAATGTGTCTAGCCGAGGATCATCGAATCCTTCACCGACATATCGTCCGGTAGCCAGGATCAGACACTTGGCGTCAGCCGAGCGTTCTGCCAAGCGAGCACGATTATCGCGCAGAACTTTCTGACTCATTCCACCGTGCAAAACGACGACATCTGGAAACCAAGGAGATAATCGTTGCGCCATGTGCTCAAGATGCTCAACCCTTTCGGTCAGCACCAAAGGCGAGCGCCCTTCGTTCAAAGCGCTTACGACGTCCGCACAGATCATTTGATTCCGCGCATCATCATTTCTTAGCGCATTGTAGAGCTCCTGAAATTCCGTGCGCGGATCCTGCTCCGACCCGGTAATCGAATAAAATCCAGTCGGCCGAACTATTACCTGGTGAACAAACGGGCGAGCTGCCGCCTGTTTTTTTGCGTCTACCCGGTATCGTATCGGACCACATTGCATAAAGATAATCGGATGATGGCCATCCTTGCGGGTAACAGTTGCCGACAGGCCCGTCAGAAACCGCGCTTTCGACTGGCGTACGACCATTTCAAAGCTTGCCGCAGAAAGATGATGGCATTCATCGACGACTACGTGTCCATAGGCTTGGATGCGCTCATCGACCACACCTTTGCGGACCAAGCTTTGGATCAGGGCAACATCCAATACTCCAGTAAGTCTCTTCTTCCCGCCGCCCAGGCGCCCGATTGATTTTGCAGGCACATCTAGAAATGCTGACAACCGGTCGATCCATTGTTCGAGAAGTTGCTGGCGATGGACGAGAATCAGAGTGTTTACACGACGCTGGGCAATGAGCCAGGCGGCAACAACAGTTTTGCCAAAAGCGGTAGTGGCAGCTAACACACCTGTATCATGCTCGAGCATGGCCTCGCCGGCTGCCTTTTGCTCACCCCTTAACGTGCCGCGGAACGACGCCTCGAGTGGAACACCAACGCAACGCTCATCGCGGAGAACTACTTTGATCTTCAGCTGTTTAAAAAGCTGTTCCACCTCGTCGAGACAGCCTCGTGGCACCGCCAGATGCTGCGGATACTCCGCAGCGCAATGGATAACCCTCGGTTTATCGTACGTTGGCAGTCGCATTGACTGCGCCCGGTAGAACTCCGGGTTTTGAAATGCAGCCACCCGCAGCAAACGATTCCGGAGCGTTGCTGGCAGGTTTTCCCGTGCGATGTAGATTTGATCCGCCAGAACCAGATCCACGCTTTCAGGCAAAGGCTCCAGAATGGCCAGTTCATGTCGACGCGAAGGTGAGCTGTTCCAAGGAGTATCATCATCTTCGGTTGCAACGATTTTTACTCCGATGATTTGCCCTGAAATCTCTGCTCCGTGAACCAAGAGTTCGACTCGCTGTCGGCTAACTTTATGGAGAGACGCCAAGAATGCCCATTGGTCCGGGTAAGGCTCGAATTGGCTGTCTAGAAACACGGTGTTTCCAAGCTCTCGTGCCCTCTTCTGTAACGGCAACGCAATCAAATTTCCGAAGCCGCCTTTCGGCAAAGTGTCTTGATTTGGAAATAGCCGGTCATAGGAACCGAACCCGAGCTCCGGACGTCGCTCCATGGTCTCGGTCAAAAGAGATGAACCAAGCTTCCGTGCCAGGGTTGCCGGGATGGCTTGTTCGAAGAAGATCCACACATGCCCGCCATTGCCCGAGCGCGATCGTTCCAGCGCGGCTGGCACGTCTAGCCGGCGACAGTTCTCAAGAAAAGCGACGGTATCATCCTGCCAGTTTTCTCGGTCGAAATCGATGGCGAGAAAACTACAAGTCTCGTCCAAGAGCATCGGATAAACTCCCATCACGAACTCCTGTCTTTGGTCGGTCTGACCGGAAAGGTGCCAGCGAATAACTTCGTCGGTCACTGGAAGAAATCGGCGATAAGCGCAATCGCTGCATTTAATCCTAGGCTTCTCGCAAACTCCGCGCACCCACTCATTGCCACATGCCGGTGAATACCCAGTTTTTCCAGTCGTACGGCTCTCGAACCTGACAGGATACACATCAGGTCTTCCCCTAAACAGTGACCGAAACAACGCAATCTTCACTCTTGGCGGCGAATCTTGATTGACCGCCTCGATATTCAGATAAAGATCGCCGGAGTTCTGCATCGCCGATTCGAGCCAGGTCTTGAACCCATTCTACCGGCCCATAGAGGGCTCGATAAGAAAACCACTTGTAAGCTGACCGGGAAACGACGCACCCTAGTCCCTCATTGAACACACAGCAACCCAGTGATAATTATCCGGAAAAGTGGCTAAAAAGGATAAAAGCACGCTATGCGGATTTACGTAAAAACATACGTAAGTCACTGATAATTAGTCATGCACCGTGTAGGAATCGAACCTACAACCCAGTGATTAAGAGTCACTTGCTCTGCCAATTGAGCTAACGGTGCGCAGAATTGGAGGAAACCAAAAGTAGAGGGAGAAGCGTCGGTTGCAAGCGAAAATCGCGCCTTGGGCGGAGTACACTTCTAAGGCTCAGGCAGCGCGGATATTTCCTGCGCATAAACTGGCAAACTGAATTGAAAGATGGCGCCGCGCGGTGAATTTGCTTTTCCCCAAAGCCGTCCGGAATGAGCTTGAATGATAGAACGACTGATCGCCAGCCCGATCCCCAAACCCTGGGGTTTGGTCGTATAAAATGCATCAAAGAGGCGATCAATATTCTGGGTGTCAAAATCCAGGCCCGGAATCTTGCACGGTGATCAATAGCTCGATACGCGTACCGTCGGCGAAATCAGTCAGCTCCTTATTCTCTCTTTCCGATCCGCTTTGGCTAGAAACCGTAATCGCCGAGATAACATCAAGGCGACGCAGACCATAAACATGAAACCTCGGCTTTACGAATGGCGATTCGAACGGAGGTTCAGGCTATGTTTGCCTCCCGGCTCGCCCGATGCACTGCAAACGTCTTTGTGGTCATGCTCGTTAGCGCGGCTGTTCCGACGCAGGGAGAACAACGGACACCCTATACTGAATCCGAATTAGAAGTCGCAATACCAATGGGACTCCCTGGAGTACGGACCTGGGGAGATGCGCCACTTTCCGTGCTTCGGGGACAGCTACAGCGCCTTGGTCCTTTGAGCAGTGGACACGCGATTTCTATTCTGGCCCTCTCCGGACGAGGTGAGCATGGAGCTTTCGGAGCTGGCTTACTCGACGGCTGGAGCGAAAGTGGACGCCGGCCAACGTTCGACATCGTGACTGGTGTTTCCACCGGAGCACTGATGTCTCCGTTTGCCTTTCTCGGAACGGCTTACGACGATCGCCTCAAAGCGGTGTATACCCAGATGTCGTTTCATAGTGTTTTATCTGGCAATCCGATCCTTGGTCTGTTTGGAGAAAGGTTTGTATAACACCCGTCCGCTGCAACGGATCGTGGCCGACCAAGTCGATGAGAAATTGCTAGGTGCGGTCGCTGCCGCGTATCGACAAGGGCGACGACTATTTGTTGTGACCACCAATCTCGACGCCCAGCGGCCCGTGCTCTGGAACATGGGTGCGATTGCAGACAGCAGACGTCCTCAAGCCCTGGAATTGTTCCGAAAAGTCCTGGTGGCGTCAGCTAGCGTGCCGGGCGCATTCGACCCCGTCTTTATCGATGCTGAAGCGAACGGACATCATTTCAAAGAGATGCATGTCGATGGAGGAACCGCCTATCCCCTGTTTGCCGTGCCGGTGAGGCTGTTGGCGGCGACCGGGCAAGTCGCGGGGCAACACGGCGGCCAGATCTATATTATTATCAATAACAACCTCGAGCCGGAGTTTGCTGTCACCAAACCGAAGACGCTCACGATTGTGGCTCGCTCCTTTAACACTCTAGTCAAAAGCGATTTCTATGACACGATTTTCGACTCGTACCTCTTTGCAAAAGAACGTGGCTTCGGCTTCAACCTTGCCTATATCCCAAATACTTTCCGCACCAAGAGCGTGGGTTTAGTCGATCAAAAATACATGCTCGCCCTGTTCGACTTAGGCCATCGTCAGGGCGTTCGCGGAGGCGAGTGGAAGCGTGTGCCACCGAGGTTATATCGGTAAGCATCTAGCTGCTGGTCGCAAGCCGCGGCAACCGCAGGCTTGATATAGGCGCAGCCTATCATCTGCATCCGAAAGAAATATTTCAATCCTGGCGCTCAATCGCTGATGTTTAGCTCAACACGGACTCGCAAGGAAAGCGCAGCTAGCATTGGCTGTGGTTGCAGGAGGATCAGGGACAGACGTCGGGAAAACGCCGGCATGCTTGAAAGCGTGCCGGCGTAAAAGGGTTAAGGCGTTCGCGGAGACCAGTGACGGCATATGCCGCCCAGGTTATATCACTGATCCTTTACCATGGTTATCAAGGAGGGTCTCGGCGTTGGCCCCTGGTCGTTCCTGTGCAGGACATATTCGGCACCGAAACCTAGCGCATACAGGACGTCTTTATGGAAGCGCATGCCAAGGCGCCGCATCACCGCGAATGAGGCGGCGTTGCCGCCATCTGCGCCGGCTATCACAAAGTCAATTTGTGAAGACAAGAATGCATGCGTGATCACTGACCATGCCATTCTGGTGGCAAGGCCTTGGCCCCAAAAACGAGGATCTAAAGAGTAAACCACTTCTGCAGACCTGGCAGCCGGATATGGGCGTAGCTCGACGCAGCCCGCGTATCTCGTGGAAGCATTTTCCAAGAACCACATGCCGAGGCAAGATTCTCCCGCACTCGCCACACTCTCTAGAAGCCTACCCCGGATAAACTCTTTGTCCGGGGGAGCTCCATCA
>JAFAIO010000352.1 GCA_019236675.1 Verrucomicrobiota bacterium | reverse complement strand
TTCGGGGTAGACAGGCGGCTCCCGGAAATGTCTCAGCGTGATGTCGTCCAATGCTCGGTTGTGTAGACGATTGGCCGGGAGGTGCGGATCGATCGACGTGGCCAATGCTGATACGTTCGCGGGAGCCGCCTGTCTACCCCGAAGTCTTTCGCCTGCTGCCACCAGATAGAACTGCCACAGGATGAAGCCGCTCCCATCCAGTTCTAACGGCGCTTCGGCCTTTAGAGTCTTAATTCAACCCCAGCCCCTCGTCCCAACCCTGCATGACATTTAAGCATTGGATAGCTTGGCCGGCAGCGCCTTTAACTAGGTTGTCCTCGGCTGACATCAAAATGACTTTCCCGGTCCTAGGATCCACTCGCCAACTCACTTCGATGGCGTTGCTGTAGGCCACGTCTTTCACGTCCGGAAAGTTCGGCGGAGGTACGAGTCGAATGAAAGGCTCATCACCATAAGCCGAGGTCAACGCAGCGCCGATTTGTTCCTCAGTAAACGGAGAAGAAGGGTCGACGTGGATGGTGGTCGCGATTCCCCGATTCAGCGGTACCAGGTGCGGTGCAAACTGTATCTGCACGGTTTCTCCGGCTGCTCGAGAGATCTCTTGTTCGATTTCAGCCAGATGCCGGTGGGCGGGCAAGCCATAAGGCCGCACACTTTCGTTACACTCCACAAACATTAGACGCGACTCGACGGCTCGGCCGGCCCCGCTCACGCCACTCATGCTTACTGCCACGATTGAGGAAGGGCGAATTTGGCCTTCCAATATTAGAGGCAGCAACGGTACCAAGACGCTGGTCGGATAACAGCCGGGACAGGCTACAAGATTCGCCGTCCTGATCGCCTGCCGGTGACGCTCCGGTAGACCGTAGACCGCGCTTGCCAATAAAGCCGGGGCCGGGTGCTTGTGTCCGTAGAATTGTTGGTAGACCTGCGGGTCCTTGATCCGGAAGTCGGCACTCAGATCGAGCACTCGGATACCAGCCTCCAGCAAAGGAGCAGCTTGTTCGGCCGCGACACCATGCGGCAAGGCGAGAAAGGCTACTTCGACCCGACCTTTCAAACTCGCGGCTTCAGGGGCTTCGAACTGAAGCTTGCCCAAATTGCTGCGACGATCGAGCCAAGGAAAAACATCGGAAGCCAGTTTACCCGCTGCTTGTCGCGAGGTCAGTGCCACAATCTCGACTAAAGGATGCTTTGCCAACCGGCGAACGAGCTCCTCCCCGGTGTAGCCAGTGGCGCCAACGATAGCAGCATTCAGTTTGTTCATCGGACGGTTCGAGATGTGCGGTTGTGAAAAGAAGACCGAACATCGGCTCGAGTGACATTGGTTGCAAGACGAACCGGAGGGGAGCCGCTTCATCATGTGGCAGCTCTATCGGTCGGCGGCTGCTACCCAATAGAACTGCCACATGATGAAGCGGCTCCCCTCCAGCCCTTCAACTCAAAAAAACCGTCTGGTCTTCCCTCGGGTTACATGTAAGTTCAGTCCCCTTCGATGAGCGACAAGAACACGGCACCGATGACCGATGTGGAGCGGTTAAGACACTCGACCGCTCATGTGTTGGCTACCGCGATCCTGCGGATTTGGCCCGAAGCTCAATTCGCTGCTGGGCCACCGGTGGACAACGGTTTTTACTATGACCTGGAGCTGGATCATCGTATTAGCCCAGAAGACTTCACCCGCATCGAAGCGGAGATGCGCAAAGTCATCCAGGAAAACCAATCCTTCGAACGAATCGCGGTTGACAGAAAACAAGCGCTCGATCTTGCCAGAAACGGAGCACTGGCTGCCCTCGGACCGCGCAATGTGCCTAGCAAGTTTAAGTTAGATATTCTACAGCGAATTCCGGATGGCGAAGAGATAACCCTTTATCGCAACGGCGATTTTACCGATCTCTGCGCAGGGCCTCATGTTTCAAAGACCGGAGAAATTGGCGGATTTAAGCTGACCAACGTTGCCAGCGCTTACTACCAGGGAGACGAGACCCAACCCCAATTGCAACGCGTCTATGGCACCGCTTTCAGAACTGAGCAGGAGCTGAACGAATATTTTGCCCGGTTAGAAGAAGCCAAAAAACGCGATCATCGAAAGTTAGGCCGCGAGCTGGGATTGTTTCACATCGACGAAGACATTGGACCTGGTCTGGTTCTGTGGAAACCAAAGGGAGCCGTTATCAGACGGGAACTGCAAAATTTTATAGCAGAGGAGTTACGCAAGCAGGGTTACACCGAGGTCTTCACGCCGCATATCGGTAAGTTGAATCTTTACCGGACCTCGGGTCACTACCCTTATTATCAAGACTCCCAGTTCCCGCCGCTGGTTGAGCCGGAGGTGCTTCACCATCTCGCCGATGAAGGGTGTTCCTGCGCGACCCTATCAAATATGCTTAAGGACGGGAGCGTCGAAGGCTATCTGCTAAAACCGATGAACTGCCCGATGCATATCAAGATTTTTGCGTCGTCGCCGCATTCTTATCGGGATCTGCCAGTTCGGCTAGCCGAGTTCGGAACGGTCTATCGCTGGGAACAATCCGGTGAATTAGGCGGATTGACCAGAGTCCGAGGTTTAACTCAAGACGACGGGCACATCTTTTGTACGGATGAACAGCTTCCTGAAGAGCTTTTCCGAGCGCTGGATCTTGGAATTCGCGTGCTGAAAACTTTGGGACTGACTGATTTTCGCGCCCGTCTTGGCCTGAGAGACCCTGACTCGTCCAAGTATGTTGGCGCTCCTGAACAATGGGACAAGGCCGAGGAGGCGCTTCGGCAAATTGCTAAGAGAGTTAATATTTCCTGTAGCGAGGAACAAGGAGAGGCAGCCTTTTACGGTCCCAAGATTGACTTTGTAGTTAAGGACGTTATTGGCCGGGAATGGCAACTTGGCACCGTCCAAGTTGATTATAATTTGCCCAGGCGTTTCGATCTCCAATACATCGACAGCGACAATTCACCGAAACGCCCTGTAATGATCCATCGGGCTCCACTTGGCTCTCTGGAACGGTTCTGCGGCGTGTTAATTGAGCATTTCGCCGGTAGTTTCCCGGTTTGGCTGGCTCCCGAGCAGGTCCGGGTGTTACCAATTTCCGACAAGCACCTTGAATACGCCCGTAAAATCGAGCAGATGTTAGTTGAGGTGGGCGTACGGGTCACGGTTTCTGATAGTTCGGACAAAATCGGCGCCAAGATTCGCCTTGCCCAGCTTGACAAGGTTCCTTATATGTTGGTGCTCGGCGCACGAGAAGAACAGGCCGCCAACGTAGCGGTCAGGAGCCGTTCCCGCGGCGACGAGGGAGTTGTGAGTGCGCTGCAATTCGTGGAAAGGGTTCAAAGAGAAATTAAGGAAAAGAAAATTGATTGAGCGAGCTTTCCAGCTCCCAAGCCCGCTCTGCAGGAGATAAGGTATTCAGCAACAGCAGATTCGAGTAAACGGCCGAATTCGCGCTCGCGAAGTGCGAGTGATATTGAGCGCGTCCAACGAACAGTTGGGGATAATGAAACTCCAGGATGCTTTGCGACGAGCGCAAGCACTCGGGCTGGACTTGGTTGAGGTCGCCCCAAACGCGAACCCTCCAGTTTGCAAGATCATCGACTTTGGGAAGTATCGCTACGATCTTTCGAAACAAGACAAGGATCGAAAGTCTACCGGCTCAAAGCTAAAGGAGATCAAGTTCCGGGTTAACATCGACCCGCACGATTATATGATCAAAGTGCGGCACGCGGAGGAATTTCTGGACAAGGGAAACAAAGTGAAGGTCCATCTCCAGTTCCGGGGCCGCGAGTTAAGTCATAAAGAACTAGGGTTTCAGTTGATGCAGCGTCTCAAGGATGATCTTTCCTCCATGGGACAGGCAGAAATGGAACCAAAACTAATGGGTAAAAGCATAGGGATGACAATCTCGCCGTTGCCAGCCAATAAGCGAAAGAGAAGGTTTGCACCTCCCACGGAAGAGCTTCCTCCCGAAACGGATGATGATGATTCGGAGGAATGAAGCTCTTTCTTTTTGATATCGATGGCACACTTTTGACCACGGATGGGGCCGGCCGGGCAGCTCTGAAATCTGCGGGAACTGATCTGTTCGGGATCGAAGAGGATTTGCGAACGATCGGTGTGTCCGGAAGCACTGACACAGCAATCGTGCAGGAAATCCTTCTGCATCATTCTCTGGAAGTATCGACAGCGAATGTAAACCGCTTTTTGGGCGGCTACCTGGTGTGGCTCAAACAACACCTAGCTTCCCAATCAGGAGCCATCTTGCCCGGAGTGATCTCTCTTCTGGATGTGCTGGCACAGGATGGACAAGCCATTGGGTTGCTGACAGGCAACGTCCGGCGCGGCGCGGAGATCAAATTGACGGCCCACGGCATTTGGGATCGGTTCCGTTTTGGCGCTTTTGGAGACGATAACTCCGATCGCAATCAACTCGGCCCGATTGCAAAACAACGAGCAGAGGCTGCCCTTAATACCGAATTCCCCGAGCACGACATTTTTGTAATCGGTGACACTCCGAAAGACATCGCTTGTGCACGGGCATTCGGCGCGGTAGCAGTCGCCGTTGCCACCGGCAGATATTCCCTCGCTAACTTGAGCGAGCGTCAACCGGATCATCTCTGCCGCGATTTGGCGGACACCAAGGACCTGTTGTTTCGGTTTGGGTTGAGGTAGCTGAAGGTTGTCGATGCTTCAGGCCCTGGAGCGGATCCTGAACTTGTAGCAGAGGCCCACGGAGGGGCGTTGCATTCCGGGTTGCTATGCCGAGGGGCATCCGCGACCTAAGAGTGGGCGCAACGTTTTTGGGCCACAGCCGCGACGCCCCGAGAACCGTACGGTCACGCAATCAAGGGAGCAGCAGCTAACACACGGTATGGATGCAGGACGCCAGCTATGGAACAAGGCCGGCGGTGATTGAGCGCGGAATGCGCCTCCCATCCGGATGACGAGAGATCGACACCACCTTCTGATAAAAGCCCGCTCCGGAACCCCTTCCAGGGCAGATGGCTCCCTTCCATTTGCCGCCCCTGGGAAAGAATGGTATTTACCTAGCTCCAATGCCTGTCGAAGTCCTGGAATTAAGGGGCGACATCGATCTCAACGAGAAACCGAAAGTCGCAGCCCAGCTCGAGCCTCTGATCGAACGTAAGATCACTGGCATCGTGATCGATCTTTCCCACGTCCCTTATGTGGACAGTTCCGGGCTGGCTATCTTTATAGATGCATTGCAAAGAGTCCAGCAGTATGGCGGCAGACTCGCATTGGCCGGGCTACAGGAGAACGTCAGGCTCGTATTCCAGATCTCGAAATTAGACAAAGTGTTCAAGATTTTTGACGACTCCCAGTCGGCATTGGCGGCGGTGAGCGTTCAGCACCAGCAATAAGCCGTTTGTTTACCGGTTTCTAAGATGCTTCCCTGGTTTAACAGCCCCTTTTGTCCCCTGTACCTGGCTCCTATGGCCGGGGTCACGGACTCAGTTTTCCGCCGCCTATGTAAAGAACAGGGCGCTGATGTCATGGTCTCCGAGTTTGTTTCTGCTGATGGGATCCTCCATCGCAACCAACGAACCCGCGAGATGATCTATTTCCATCCGGTTGAGAGGCCGCTCGGCATTCAGTTGTTCGGCGCCGATCCCGAACGAATGGCCGCCGCCGCCGAAGCCGTCGTTGAATGGGGCGCGCCGGATTTCATCGACCTCAATTTTGGTTGCCCGGTTAATAAGGTAGTCTGCAAACACGGCGGCTCGGCCTTGTTACGAGATTGTCCTTTGCTGGAGAAGGTTGCTGGCACTGTCGTGCGCAAGCTTCACCCTTTCCCAGTTACCGCTAAGATCCGGTTGGGGTGGGATCAAACTTCGATCAATGCTTTGACGACCGCCAAAATTTTGGAGGACGCGGGCATTCAGGCCATCGCAATCCATGGACGAACCAAAGACCAAGGTTATTCCGGCGACGCAGACTGGGATCAAATCGCGCGAGTTGCGAGCGCAGTTTCCGTTCCGGTAATCGGCAACGGCGACTTGCGGTCGGCTATTGATATCGGCTGCCGAATTCGGGAAACCGGGGTACGAGGTTTGATGATTGGCCGAGCCGCGATGAACAATCCGTGGATTTTCCGGCAGGCGAGAGCGTTCCTGCGATCAGGCGTCGTCGTTCCCGACGTTGGCCTGGAAGAGAAGTGGAACCACATCCTGCGCCATTGTCGGATGGCAGTCGCCGAGAACCAGGAAGAGGAGTTTACCATGGCCAGCATGCGGGGCCGGCTCATGGCCTATTCCCGAGGTATGCGCAACGGCCGGCAACTCCGTGGTGAATTGCAGCGGGTAACCAAAATCGAGCAACTGGAACAAATCCGTGACCGGCACCTGACTCAAAGCGAGGAAGAAGCGTTAGCGGTCGACACGGTTGAGACAGCGTAAAGAAGTCGTGTTCGTTGTCGTCCCGCCAGCGTGCTTCGACCGCGCGTTCCGCAACCACGAATGGGACCTATGCGACCAATAGGACTTATGTGTGCGTCTCATTAGTCCCATGTGTCCCATTCGCACCGCCACCCCGAGCGATCGAGCACGAGATGGACACCCCCACCCCCCAACGAAATCCTTTGCTATTTGCTATCTGCTATTTGCTATACTAGGAGCCTAAGCGATTAGCCGCCTGCCATGACGAGGTGTACCCTTCGTTTTGAGAAAGCGCTTCATCGGGAAGGCGCTGAACGAATCGCCGGCATCGATGAAGCCGGTCGCGGACCGCTGGCCGGCCCCGTGGTCGCCGCTGCCGTCATCCTCCCGCAGAGGTTTTCTCTCCGCGGATTAACCGATTCAAAACAGCTCTCGCCGCAGGTGCGCGAAGAATTTTATCTTCATCTCACCACCGACGAAAAAATCGAGATCGGAGTCGGCATCGCATCGGTTGAGGAAATCGATCGGATGAACATCCTGCGCGCGTCTTATCTGGCAATGGAACGAGCGGTTTCATCGCTAAAGGCGGCTCCAGGACATTTGTTGATTGATGGACTGCGAGTTCCGGTCTTCTCTTTGCCGCAGACAGCCATTGTGGGCGGCGACATGAGATCGCTCAGCATCGCAGCCGCCAGCGTCATTGCTAAAGTCACCCGCGATCGTATGATGCGAACTTGGCATGAGGAATTTCCGGTTTACCAATTCTGCGATAACAAAGGATATGGTACGCCTGAGCATCTGGCATCGCTTCGCGCACACGGTCCCTGCCCGCTTCATCGGAGGTCGTTTGAGCCGGTGGCGCAGACTTATTTCCCGTTTGCGTAGATCGTTTCGTTTGCGAGCGCCGCTAGCTCCGCACCTTCAACTGGGAAGACAAGGCGAAGCAGCGGCAGAACAGTTCTTAAGGAAACAATCCTTTAAGATCCTTTATCGAAATTTCAGGGCGCGCAGCGGAGGCGAGATTGACCTCGTTTGCCGCGATCGCAAGGAACAGGTCTTGGTCTTCGTCGAAGTCAAAACCCGTACGAATGAGCTTTTCGGAACGCCCCATGAAGCGGTTAATTGGCGTAAGCGAGCCACCGTCATTCGCGCCGCCAAGGAATGGCTTCGTTTGCTTGATCTCCCCGACATCCCGTTTCGATTCGACATCGTCGAGGTTGTGGCTGAGCCACAACCGCAAATCCGCCTCATCAGAGGCGCATTCGAGATGGAGGAGAACCTCTTCTCGCCTTAGGCTCGTAGGATGACAAATAGCAGATAGCAAATAGCAAATTGAGCCACCTACAGAGCGCTAGAGAGTCTCCGAGCACTTTGCTATCTGCTATTTGCGATTTGCTATTCTCGAACGAGCCTAAGGCGAGTTCCAGCGAATGCAGGCCGTTGACTACTTAATCGTGGGCCAGGGATTGGCTGGAAGTGTTTTCGCTGCATTACTCTTGGAGCGTGGTCGATCGTTCGTGGTCGTCGACGATCATCATCGGACCGCCGCTTCGAAAGCAGCTGGTGGCATCATCAACCCGATTACGGGAAAACGGTTGAATCGTCCAAGCTTGATCGGCGATTTGCTGCGGGAAGCCTTTTCGACCTACACGATGATTGAGCGACTTTTAGGGGCTCCGCTCTTTGCCCGGCGTCGTGTGCTCCGGCTTTTTATCGACGGCATAGAACAGCGACGCTGGGAGGCGAAACAGCAACTACCGGAATACGAACAATATGTATGCCCAACGCCCCCTGAGGTCCCATCAAATCTGGCCAGCGCGCACGGAGCGTTCGAAATCACCGTTGCCGGTCAACTCGACATTCGCCAATTCATCACCAGGTTCCGCTCTCTTTTGAAAGCACAAGATCGATTGCTGGAAGCCCCGTTTCATTACGATCTGCTCCGGATTTCTTCGACCGGGGTGGAATGGTGCGATATCCGCGCTCAGTACGTCATTTTCTGTGAAGGTCATCGCATGAGTGAAAACCCGTATTTTAATGTGATCCGGCTCAACCCGGCCAAAGGCGAAGTCCTCACATTAGTGGCGCCCGGTTTCGGAGATCCGCGAATCATTCAGTGCGGTAAATGGATCTTTCGCAGCCTGTCGGGGGAACTTCTCGCCGGTACCACGTATTCCTGGGATCGGTTGGACGAGACACCCTCCTGCGAAGCCAAAGATCAGATCCAGAAAGGAATCAAAAGCTTTTGCAAATTCAACTTCGAAGTAAGCGATCACCGAGCCGGTGTCAGGGCCGTAACCAAGGCGGACAATCGGCCAATTGTCGGAGTTCACCCAAAATGGCCAAGGCTCGCCATTCTCAATGGGTTCGGTTCTAAGGGCGCACTGCAGGTCCCGTTTTCGGCCC
The DNA here is from genome assembly GCA_019236675.1 of Verrucomicrobiota bacterium. Taxonomy (GTDB): domain Bacteria; phylum Verrucomicrobiota; class Verrucomicrobiia; order Chthoniobacterales; family JAFAMB01; genus JAFAVN01. Next base: position 5,409 of record JAFAIO010000352.1, on the reverse strand, counting down.
GACAGCTGCTAGAGAATTTGGAACAGAACGAGTATCTTCATTCTGAAATCGCCGTATGTCGTCCATCCCTTTGGAAGTAAGTCAAGTTAGGTTGACCAGGGTCGCAGCCAACTGGGTAACCGGAACCCTCCCCGAGGGAGGATTCGCTGTAGATGCGACGGTAGGAAACGGATATGACACCCTGTTTCTAGCTGATCGCGTCGGCAAGAACGGAAGGGTCCTGGGCTTCGATGTCCAGAAAATGGCTTTGAATAACGCCTCGGAGCTGATTCGATTTGCCGGGAATCTGGACCGGGTACGGCTCGTCCTCGGATGTCACTCTGGATTGGCGCGAGCGTTGATGGGATATCCGCGGGTCAACGCGGCGATGTTTAATCTCGGATATTTGCCCCGTGGCGATCGTCGAATTGTGACCAGGCCTTCCACAACCATTCCTGCGATCGCTGCCTTGCTCGAGCGGTTGGCGCCGAACGGCAGAATCTCGATCCTGGCGTACCGAGGTCACCCGGAAGGCCCCGAAGAGTATGAGGCTGTTCGAGCTTTCTTAGAGCAAGCGCCCGGTCTCGAGGCACGAGAATTGACCGGCGACACCGAGAACGAGCAGGGGCCACGGCTTTTTTTGGTGAAGTTAGCGGAACCTCGGTAGGGACGAGTTCCTGCTCGATCGCTCTTTTCTAGCATCCCCGGATGAGTAGGAGCTCACCCCTACCGATCAACCACTTGCGCTGCGACTCACTATCTGGCGAGATGTTGATGCATCATCAAGTGAAAAATTTCACAAATGCTTTGACTTATCACCCCGATCGTAGCAAGTAGTACACGTTAAGTGTTGCTGATGAGGGTTTCACCCGGAGCGAAAGCTTTAGGGTGAGCAAGTGAAAGGTGAAACCCTTATGGAACACAAAACAATAGGTACAGAGGTAGTCGGGACAAAGCGGGTACTCACGTTGATCGCCGGGTTAAGTGCGATCGTGAGTGTCATCGCCGCCGTTATCCGAGGGATCGCTGGATCACAGATACACGATTACACCCACCCGATGATCGGGTTTTTGGGTGTTTGCATGATCCTCGGTCTGTTCGTCGCGCTGCTCGCGCTCAACACGCGTTTGCAGGTTGCTTTCGACGAAGCAGAAAGTCGTTCGCTAGCGGAAGACGCAGAAGGATAACTCCGTGATGGCGACTAAACCCTCCCCCCGGAACGTGGAGAAACAAGACCTAAATCGAGAAATAACGGGAGGGAATATGGACATTTTTACACTTCTGATTGCTCGCACTCTAAGAATTCCGTTCACCGCGAACACGGAAAGAACGGAAAAACGGCCGCAGGCGGAGCCGGAATTGCCGGCCATTGATTTCGCGCTACTTTCCAAAGTTACGCGCGAAAATCAGCAGCCCAAGCGCAGCCGCGAGACGTTTGCCGGCACACCAGTTACGGCAGCGATGTAACCGGTTCCGGGAGCTTCGCCCCGGTACCGTGAATACCATCAACTGAGCGAAGCAGCGCACATCGCGGGCTTATAGGCCGGCCCCGAGAAAATGATCGGGGCTGCTGAGCCCGCCTCTCACGCAAATACATGCGCGTTTGCGGGGGAGGCCGGTTCTGGAGGCTTGTAAGCTGCAGGTTGCAGCTCTTAAATTTTGGTTTCCAGGTTATGCTCCGTCGGAGCAAAGTCCTTTGTAGCTGAGGCAGGCTTGCGTAAGGTACAGCGCGTATGTTGCTGTCGAGATTCTTAGTCGCGTGCCTTATCGCGTGTTGCGTCGCAAACACGCGAGCAGATCAAATCCTGGAAGGGTTTACCGTGTTAAAAGGGGACGGCTATGCTTTCGAGCTGAAAGCTCCCCTTGGTTGGGTCCTGGATGACAAGATCGGAAACGACCAGGGACTAAACGTCGTCTTCTACCCGGAACACTCCACTTGGGATAAAAGCGATGCGGTCTGTTTTGCCAGGGTCCGAAGTCTGGACAATCGGGTAACCAACGTCGATGAGCAAGTGAGAGACACCGTAAAAGCCTTGCGCGAAAACGGAAATCCTAAGGTTGATGCTAAGTACATCAAGACCTTGACGACCCAAGACGCCAGCAAAGCCAAGATTTATTATTATACCGGGGACCAGTTTGGGAACAACGAGGCGACCGCGTATATCCAAGCCAAGGCTTCAGTCCATTACATCACGCTTTCGGCCCGGAGCATGAAAGCTTTTCACGATGCACTACCGGCGTTTGACGCACTGGTGACCTCTTACGAGGACCTCACCAAACCGCCGGCCGAGGTTAGCTCGCTTTTTCACTAGGGTGATTCTCGAGCCTCAATGGTTAAGATGGGCGCGAGAATTACAAGCGCTCGCTCAAACCGGCAGCCATTTCGCGACCTCGGACTATGATCGCGAGCGTTACCACCGCATATCCGAGATCGCCGCAGAGATCTTTGCCAAGCAGGGTGACGTTGAAGGGTCCAAGATCCGAACCATTTTTGATGCCCAATCTGGATACGCCACCCCAAAGGTTGATGTACGAGCGGCCGTTTTTCGTGACCGCAAGATCCTACTGGTGCAAGAGCGATCAGACGGCCTCTGGACATTACCGGGAGGATGGGCAGACGTAAACGACTCCCCTTCTGAGGCCGTAGAGAAAGAGGTCGTGCAAGAAAGCGGTTTCAAGGTCCGCGCTCAGCGTCTGCTGGCCGTTTTTGATCGGGCTAAGCATCCGCACGACCCACCTTTTCCATTTCATATCTATAAAATGTTCTTCCTGTGCGGGATTGAGAGCGGAGAGGCGACGCCGTCCGCCGAAACTGCCAGCGTAGAGTTTTTTACCCTGGAGACATTGCCTCCTGTGTCACGGTCGCGGATTACAAACGAGCAGATCCGGTTTTGTTTTGAAGCCGGGCTAAACGACGCTAAGCCGGCGGTTTTTGATTAAGAAGATCTGCAAGCACATGTTCTCCTCGCTTCTCCCCGGGCTCATTATTGTCGCGCTGACCATCCTCGCGATTCGGTTCGTGTTGGGTTACTTGATGCGACCTGCGGGTTTCAAGCGACCTCCCAGGAAGAATCTCGGGATCCGAACCCGCATCATCCGCGTGTTAGCGTACCTTGTGAGCCACATCGCGCACCGTCTGCGGTAGGCTGAAGAAATCGTTCTCGTCCTTGTCCTCGAGGGGGGATATGGGCGTATCGGCGTGTGGGAGCCTCAGAGAATGAGGACGTCGTGGGCGCTGTGAACAGAAGGGACGCATGGGACCTATGAGTCACCGGCTCAGTTACATAAGTCCCATGAGTCGCATAGGTCCCATCCGTTCGCAGCGGCCATGACGTCCCACGTCTCCAACACGCCACTCGCCCACACGCTCATATCCCCTCGAGCACGAGGACGAGAACGATTACGACGAGATCCTCTATCCCTGCAAAAGCAACCGGGTCGGGTCCTCAATGCAATCCTTTACCCGGACTAGAAATGTCACCGCTTCCTTGCCATCGACAACGCGGTGGTCATAGCTCAGAGCCAGATACATCATGGGACGAATCTCAATCTTTTCGCCAATGGCTACCGGGCGTTTTTGGATCTTGTGCATTCCAAGAATACCGCTCTGTGGCGGGTTCAAAATCGGAGTGCTCAAGAGCGATCCATAAATCCCGCCGTTCGTAATGGTAAACACGCCGCCGGTGAGCTCATCAAGCTGGAGTTTGCCTTCTCGCGCTTTCGTAGCGAAACCCGCAACCACACTCTCCAATTCCGCAAAACTCTTCTTGTCGGCATCTCGGACCACAGGTACTACGAGGCCGCGCTCGGTACCTACCGCCACCCCGATATCGTAATAATGGTTCTCAACCAAATCATCTCCATCGATCCTAGCGTTCATGGCCGGCACAACCTGAAGGGCGTCAACCACCGCCTTAATGAAGAAGGACATAAAGCCGAGCTTGGTCCCGTGTCTCTTCTGGAAAGCCTCCTGATAACTCGACTTGAGACCCATCACCGCGGTCATGTCGCATTCGTTGAATGTCGTCAGCATGGCCGCATTCTGTTGAGCCATGACTAACTGAGCCGCGATTTTCTTCCGAAGCGGCGACATCTTTCGCCGCACGCTCCGCCCGTCGGTAGAAACCGGTACTGATGGGACCGCCGCCTTGCTCTCCACCGGCGCCGCCGCTGCCGGCTTTGAACCCGGCTTCGGTTCCTCTTTGGCCAAAGCTTCGGAGGACAAGTCCTCGACCTCTTTTTTAGCAGGGCGTTCCAAATAGTTGATCAGATCCCCTTTCGTGACCTGGCCGTGTTTTCCGGTCCCCGTGACTTCCGTCAGTGGGATTTTTTCTTCTGCCGCTAAACGACGGACCGCAGGACTGAGCAGAGCTTCTTCCTTGGCAGAGTCCTCCGTTTTAACAGCCGTCACCGTTGCTCGGGCAGCGGTCTCTTTCGGTTCAGTTTTAGCGGCGCCGTCGGCCGCATCAATCATTCCCACGATCTGACCGATCTTTACCTCCTCGCCAGCCGCAACCATGATTTGCAGGGTCCCGGAAGCCGGTGCAGGCACCTCTGTCGAAATTTTGTCCGTCTCCAATGAGAAGATCGGCTCGCCGTCGGTAACCGGCTCGCCATTTTGCTTAAGCCATCCAGATAAAACACCGGAGGTGATCGACTCCCCGACGGCTGGAATTTTGACTTCAGTACTCATATTCGATGGCTCGACTAAAGGGAAAAGGCCTGTTCTACCAACTCTTTCTGTTGGCGGTCATGCCAAGCCTTGGATCCCACCGCTGGGCTAGCCGCCGGCACGCGGCCGGCATACAGAAGCGGGCGCGGCGTCAAACTACTTAGCAACGGCGAAATGTAGGTCCAGCCACCCATGTTCTTCGGCTCTTCCTGGCACCAAACCCATTTTTCCGCTTTTGCCAGGGGCTCAATAATCTCTTCTAGACGTTCGGTATTGAGAGGATAAAGCTGCTCGACCCGAACCAGGGCGACATCCTTGACCTTGCTAGCCTCGGCTTGCTTCAACAGGTCGTAGTATACCTTGCCGGAGCTAAAAATAACCCGGTTCACTTTACCCGGCTTATCGAAGAGAGTGGGTCCAAGAATCTGGTGAAATGAGGAAGCGGTGAAATCTTCTAGATTAGAAACGGCACGGTCGTTTCGCAGCAGCGACTTCGGCGTCATCAGGACCAGCGGCTTTCGGAAATCGCGCTTCATCTGCCGCCGGAGCACATGGAAATACTGAGCCGGCGTGGTCAAATTACAGACTTCCATGTTGTCCTCAGCGCAGAGCTGAAGGAACCGTTCCAAGCGGGCGCTGGAGTGCTCCGGACCTTGCCCTTCATAACCATGCGGTAACAACAAAACGATACCGCTCGGCCGCTGCCACTTGGATTCGGAGCTAGCGATAAACTGGTCGATCACCACTTGAGCGCCATT
>JAFAIO010000330.1 GCA_019236675.1 Verrucomicrobiota bacterium | reverse complement strand
TTTATTCGCGTCCATTCGCGTCGATTCGCGGTTGATTTGCGGACTCATTTGATACGCGAAATTGATCGAGTCCCAAAACAATTCGATCGGCGACTTCACGATGAGTCAATCCGCTGGTCTCGATCCGGAGATCAGCGGCCCGATGGTAAAGTGGAGCGCGCTCCTTGAGAAGTCTAGCCACCGATTCTTCCGGGTTCGCCTGGTTTAGCATTGGACGATGAGTGCTTTTGCCGACGCGGTCGAGAATCGTGCCTTGGTCGGCGCAAAGCCAGACCACCGGGCCCAGCGCCCGCAAAAGCGGTAGGTTACGTGGTTGGATGACAATTCCTCCGCCGGTCGCGATGACGGTTGAGCGGATTCCTCGTAGCCGCGCCAGTGCTTCGTACTCAGCTTCCCGAAAAAAGTCTTCCCCGTATTTAGCAAAGATATCAGGAATCGACAGATCGTATTTGTGCCGAATCATCGCGTCTGTGTCGACAAACCGGAAATTCCACCGTTTGGCCAATTCCCGGCCAACGGAGGATTTGCCTGAGCCCATGAAACCGATCAGCACCAGACTTCGACCGGCTAACACAATAGACATGCGCTCACGATAGCGTGCCTTGCTCACGAATGCGCCTGCATTTGTGGGCAAGGCTTGGTGGAGCGTCGGCTCGCTTGTAAGGCAGCGTGCGCCGCAATCGCGGGAAAAGCTTCCAGAAAGCTTCTATTCAAAAGCCTTGAAGAAAGCGTTTTCCAGGGATGCAAAAACACAGCCAAAGACCGTAGCTCGCAATGAGGCTTGTTCGATCCAAGGCCGAATTCTTTGGGGCTATTTGGGCTATCAAAAGGAGCCTAAGCAGTCACTCGAATAACGTTCTTCGCTTTCGCGCCTTTTTCGTCCTGATACAGCTCATATTCGACGGTTTCACCTTCGTTCAACGTCTTGAAGCCGTCAGCTTGAATCACTGAAAAATGAACGAAGACATCACTTCCAACTTCTGGGTCCACGATAAAGCCGAACCCCTTCTTCTCATTAAACCACTTCACTGTGCCTTTAGCCATAGACTAGACAAAAAATGTCAACACCGACCGTCCGAACTCCCTGCGGGCCAATAGGTGTTGGTAGGAAAGGGTCACGAGCATAACGAGCTGGAAGAAGAAACGTCAAGTAGTAATGCAAGACATTTGTTGGCAGAGGGATACAATAGTTCGAAAATGAATAAAATAGTTGACAGATGACGACTGAACACCCGCAAAGCGTGGCCGTTGTTATGGGCAGTAAGTCTGACTGGCAGACCATGCGTTATGCAGCTGAATTGGTGCAGCAGTTCGGGGTCCCAGTAATGAAAAAGGTAGTTTCTGCTCACAGGACGCCTGACCTATTGGCTGAGTTTGCCAAGACTGCGGAATCCGGTGGCATTCGTGTCATCATCGCGGGCGCTGGTGGCGCCGCGCATTTGCCTGGAATGCTGGCCGCGCACACCCATTTACCGGTTCTGGCCGTTCCAGTCGAGAGCCGGGTCCTTCGCGGTGTCGATTCTTTGTTGTCGATCGTTCAGATGCCGGCGGGAGTCCCGGTCATGACGTTGGCAATTGGCGAAGCAGGCGCCAAGAATGCCGCACTTGGCGCAATCTCGATTCTAGCTTTGACAAATTCCGAGCTCCGGGACCGGTTAGTAGAATTTCGTCGCCGGCAGACCGAAGATGTGCTCCGGGCGGAGCTGGACGAGAGTTGAGCACAAGTTCACAAAAGATCTAAATTCCACAAAGATAAGAAGCGGCGGTAGATTTACAGAATTTCTATAAGATGGTCGCCTCTGCGATCTTTATGCTACTGCCTTAAGAATCGGTCGCACGCTGATTTGTTTTGAAGACTGAAATTATTGCCGCAAATCATCCGTCGGCCATTGAACGGGCCGCGAAACTGTTAGCGGCCGGCGAACTGGTCGCTGTCCCTACAGAGACGGTCTATGGGCTAGCCGGGAATGGGAGAGACGATCGAGCGGTAGCTACGATTTTTCATGTCAAGGAACGTCCATTTTTCGATCCGCTTATTTTGCACCTTCCGGACAAATCGTGGCTGCAACGCCTGAGCAAGCTGGATACTGAACAAGAGAAATTGGTGACGGCGTTGGTCGAGCGATTTTGGCCTGGCCCACTGACTCTGCTGCTGCCAAAGAGCGAAGAGGTGTCCGATCTGGTGACCGCTTCGCTCCCAACAGTCGCGCTTCGGATGCCGGCAAATCCGATTTTGCAAGCGATCCTGCAGAAGGGAGGGTTCCCGGTTGCGGCTCCGAGTGCGAATCGATTTGGGCGAGTTAGTCCGACCACAGGCGAGCATGTCCTGGAAGAACTCGGCTCCAAGATCCCGTTGATCGTCGATGACGGACCGACGAAGGTTGGCCTCGAATCAACCATCGTGGAGCCAAAGGGCAGCAAAAAACTCATTCTGCATCGGCCAGGTCCGATTGCGGAGGCGGTCTTGGCTGAGTTTGCGACGGTGGAAGCGGCTGATCTGAAAGGCTCTATCAAGGCGCCGGGACAAACTTCCAGTCATTATGCGCCCGATAAGCCCGTAAGACTCATAGAGAAAGGTTACGTGCCGGCAGATTCAGCGGGTGCCGGACTACTGGCGTGGGGGCAAAGCGCTCAAGGGGCCCGGTTTCGGGTAACGCTTTCTTTAAGTGAATCGCGGGATCTGGTCGAAGCTGCCAGCAAGCTATTTTCATCGCTCCGGGCCATGGATCGAGAGCCGGTTACGGCGATTTATGTAGAAAAAGTTCCGGAAACCGGAATTGGCAAAGCGATCATGAATCGGCTTTATCGGGCTGCGAGCCGAGAGGTGGAAGGTGAAAAGTGAAAGGTGAAAAGTGAAAGGTGAAAAGATTCTGTCCCGGAGGGACTAGAACCCGTGGAGCGCTGCCTCGCTTGCGAGGCCGACGCGGTCGGCAACTTGAAGCGTGCTGAAGAGATACAGACTGTAGTCGACGCACCAGGCTATCTTGAGTCTCCGTATGCTACTAGCCCGGGTGTCTTGCCGTAGCGACGCCGGAAAAAAATAGAGCCTAACGGTCTCCGGCCGCATCGGCCTCGCAAGCGAGGCAGCGCTCCACGGCTTTTCGTCCCTACGGGACAGAACCTTTCACTTTTCACCTTCAGTTTTCACATTCCTCACCTTCCCGCCATTCCCGGCGATGAGAAGAGTGATCTCGCCTTTAGGGGTATGGGCAGCGAAGTGGTCTCGGATTTCTGAAACCGTTCCCCGGCGGAATTCCTCGAAATGCTTCGTCAGTTCTCGGGCGACGCAGATCTGGCAGGCGGGCTCTAAGCTGTTAAGGGCTTCGAGTGTTTTCAGCAGGCGATAAGGAGATTCGAAATAGATTGAGCTGCACTCACGTTGCAAAGCTTCTCGCAGTTCCCGTTCACGTTGGCCACTCTTGTTGGGCAGAAATCCGCCGTAATAAAACCTATCGGTTGGTAACCCGGAACCGACCAGAGCAGTGGTTACAGCAGAAGGGCCCGGAATCACCGTAAACGGAATCTGGTCTTGTTGGCACCGAGTGATCAGGCGGAAGCCGGGATCAGAGATCGAAGGCATCCCGGCATCCGAGACTACGGCGATAGATTCGCCTTGCTCAAGGTACTGAATGATCTCGGCCGTACGCTTCGCTTCGTTGAATTCGTGGTAACTGAGTAACGGTTTCTCGATCCCGTAATGATTCAGCAAAATCCGGATCCGCCGGGTATCCTCTGCGGCGATCCGATTCACTTGGCGTAACACCTCAAGCGCCCGTAATGTAATGTCGCTTAGATTACCAATCGGCGAACCAACGATGTAAAGCACGACCGATCAAAACCCTTCTGTTAGAAAGGAGGTTACCTGCTTGGCGCAATCTTGTGCTGCAATCGGAATCGCTTGGTGTTCTTGAGTTGGGAGGTCCGATCCCACGAAGAAATACGCCTGGCCGACGAAATCCTTGTTTACAAGCACCTGTCCGGTGCCACCGCGAAGCACGTCGATGTGAATTTTGAGCGTGATTTGGAACTCGGCCGAAGCCAAAACGTCGCCAACTACGGACTTGGTTTGAGTTCGGATCACATCGGTAATCGTGCCATGGACGATAGCATCAGCTTCATCTTCACCGGTGACCGGGTAGCTGCCATCCGCTTGCAGTTCTTTAATGAAAGTATCTGTCACCACGGCTTGTACCTGTGGTTCGAATGATTTGTTATCGAAGATGGGCACAGAAATACTGTGCACGCCTTTCATGTAGGTGGGCGTGACTGGGCCCAACGTATAACAACCAGAAAGGACAAATACCGAGACCAGTCCGAAGCGAACGACCCACCTCATCGAACGCCTACTGCGAAGGAAGGTTCGGTTCAGCAGGTTTCACATCGTTGGGAGGAACCATCGGCGCCTTTTGGTTCTCCGGAACGCCATTCGTTGGATTATTCCCCGAATTGCCGCTGGCCGGGTTGTTGGGGTTGTTTGTGTTGGCCGCACGATTGGCCGCCGGGGTCGGTGTCGGAGTTGGGCTTGGCGCTGGCGGTCCAACGAAATCTGGGCGCGAAGTCGTATCTACCTGGGCTTGCAACCGGCGACGCTCGGCTTGGGTCTGGCCGGTCTCGGGATTCTCCGTACCAATCTTCAGCGCTTCATCGCCCATCTTTGTCCGGATCTGATCCATCCGAGTTTTTGCCCGGTTAGCCTGCTGGGAGTCCGGTTGCTGCTGCAACACTTCATTGTAATAGACATAGGCAGCCTTGTAATTACGCTGCTTGTCATAAAACCGAGCGATGTTGAACGCATCATTCGATTTGCGTCCCTGCAGAGTCTTCAAATTGTCTTGCGCCTGCGCAGCTTTGTGGCTGTTCGGATATTTTACCAAGTAATCTTCAAATGCTTCTTGAGCGCGGACGGCTGCGGTTTCGTCGTATCCGGTCGCGCGACTGGCCTGCAGGTACACATATCCAATTTGATACATGGCATCAGCAGCGACTTCACTGTTTGGATATCGGTCAACGACCTGTTGATAAGCGGTCACGGCGGAAGTAATAGAACCGGACTTCTCGAGAGCTTGACCGATCCCGAATTGGGCGAGGGGGGCAATCTTACTAAAGGGCCCGTTCGTGACGATCTTCTTGAACATCTCTTCGGCCTTGGCCATAGAAGGCAAAGTCGGTACCCCATAGACATCGACTCGTTTGCCATCTAGATAGGCCTTTGCGATCGTGTATTCGGCTTCGAGCGCGGGCTCGAAATTCTCGCTGCGAGGATATTTCTCGACGATGCTCTGGTAATCCCGAAAAGCCTTCTCGAGTTTGCCTTGTTTTTCGTACATCCGAGCAGAGTTGAACAAGGCGGCAGGCGCGAGATCAGCTCGAGGAAAACGCCGTACAACCATTCTGTAGGAAGCACCGGCGTGCCCCCAATCGCCGCGTTCCTCGTAACGTTGCGCGAGATCGAATTGCTCCTGCGCGTTTTTCTTGATCTCGATGTCCTCGACTTCGCCCGGGAGGAAACCTTCACCTTCTCGATAGATGATCGGAGCGGGGCTGCGCTGGGCCAGGGTAAGGATAACAACAACCAGCGGAACGACATACCGCAGCGTCTGTTTCATAAGCGGGGAAAATAATTGCCAGGAGTAACGAACGTCAAGCCTCAGGGATGTTGAGCGTGGTAGGATAATGAGACTTAGGCATTTGTCGAGAGAGAAACTCAGGGAAGGAGCGCGAATGGGCGAAACGGAGATACGGCGAGCGGGCGAAACGGCGAATGGGCGATACGGCGACGCGGCGACTGGCCTCGGGACTCTTTTCGCTCTGAGGGGCTAGCTCGTTTCACTAGGCCAGCCTAGCAACCGCGCATCGTCGCAGCGCGTTTCAGTTGAAATCGCAATTTGCCGCCTCGCCCGTTCGCCGTTTCCTCTCCGTTCCCGGCGCTCCCGGCGTTGACGGCGTTGACGGCGTTGACG
>JAFAIO010000265.1 GCA_019236675.1 Verrucomicrobiota bacterium | reverse complement strand
ATATTCAATCAAGGCCAAGCACGGATCGCGCGTGGAGAAGCCGCATTAAGACAAGCACAAGACAGGTTCGAAGCTTTGGCCGTCGATGTCCGTTCTCAAATCAGAGAACTCCGCGATCAGCTTGTTAGTAAGCGAGAGATTGCGCGGTCCTATCAAGAAGAACTCCTACCTATCCAGCGCCGCATCCTCAGTGAAAGTCTCAGTAACTATAATGCGATGCAAATCAGCGACTTCGAACTCTTTACCACGAAAGCAGAAGAAGAACGGACCGAACGTGAATACGTCGGGGCAATCCGCGACTACTGGATCACCAGAACCGAACTTGAGGAAGCCGTGGGAGGCAATCTGAATCCGCATCCGAGAGGTGAGAAGTGAGGGGAGGACGCGCTGTGGAGGGGAGCCGCTTTGTAAATGTTGCAGATCTACGGGTTGGCAGCCAGTAGCCAGTAACCAGTAAGCAGTAAGCAGTAAGCAGTAAGCAGTAAACAAGTTTCAGGAAACCGCGGACGGTAAACCGCAAACTATTATGACTCGCCGTAATTTCTTTGCCAAAGCCGGGGTGACCGGCCTCGCAGGTCTGCTAGCGCAATCGGCGACTGCCGATGAGCCGGACCCTCATCAAATGTCAACAAACGGTCGAGACACAAACCAGGCAGATGGAACTCAGCAATTCTCTCCAGGTGAACCCGGCCGTGATTACACCCCAGTCATCACGCCGAACGGAACGACGCTTCCTTACAAGGTGATCGATGGCGTTAAAGTTTTTCATTTGATCGCGGAAGAAGTCGATCATGAATTCGCCCCGGGCCTTCGCGCCCAATGTTGGGGCTTTAATGGACAAGTACATGGTCCCACCATCGAAGCGGTCGAAGGAGACAAGCTCCGGATCTATGTAACTAACAAGCTCCCTGAGAGCACCAGCGTTCATTGGCACGGCGTTTTGGTGCCCAATGGAATGGACGGGGTCGGAGGACTCAACCAAAAACCGATCGAGCCAGGCGAAACCTACAAATATGAGTTCCAGCTCCGGCAACATGGCACCTACATGTATCACTCGCACACGGACGATATGACGCAGATCGCACTCGGGATGATGGGCATGTTTATCATCCATCCGCGCCAGCCGGCCGGACCAAGGCCTCATCGCGACTTTGTTTTGATGTCGAGTGAATGGAGAATCGATGTCGGTACTAGTCGACCCGTCCCTACTGAAATGACGGATTTCAATGTGCTGACCTTTAACGGGCGGGCGTTTCCGGGCACCGCGCCGTTGGTCGCTAAAACCGGCGATCGGGTAAAAATCCGATTCGGCAATTTAAGTCCGATGGAACATCATCCGATTCACCTACACGGGTACTATTGGAAGGTCGTAGAAATGGACGGTTCGCCGCTACCGGAAACAGCCCAACAACTCGGCAACACCGTCCTGGTTGCTGTGGGCCAAACCCGGACCGTCGAATTCATTGCCGATAATCCGGGCGACTGGGCTATGCATTGCCATATGACCCATCACACAATGAACCAAATGGGACATAACGCCGCAAATCTCATCGGTGTACGAACGCGCGGTCTCGACAAGAAAGTAGGCAAATTTCTGCAAGGCTATATGCCCATGGGCGAGAGCGGAATGGCCGGCATGGGCGAAATGGGAATGCCCGCTCCCCGCAATAGTATTCCCATGCTCGGCGCCCCCGGAAAACATGGTTATATTGATATGGGCGGCATGTTCACTGTCCTCAAAGTCCGCGATAACCTGACCACCTACGAAGACCCGGGCTGGTATGAGAACCCGACGGGGACGCTTGCGAGTTTGGCGAGCCAAGAGGATATGCAGCGTGATCTGGGCGGGTGAGAGATGCGTGAGAGGTGAAAGGCGCTCGACCTATCGGAGGGGCGTTGCATTCCGCGTTCGCAACTCGCACGCATATCGACACCGGATAATCGTTGTTAGATGTGGCGTGCTGAAAGACGCGACACCCTTCCGATTTGGAGACGGTCGAGCCCCTCTCACCTCTCACCTCTCACAAGCGCTAGCGCTTGTGCCCGTGCCTGTGATGCAAATCCGGATAGTGCGGGTGCGAATGAACCAGCTCCTCGTGCCGATGGACATGCGAATGCGGTTCACCGGGCGGATCGGTTGGGGAGTGAACATGCTGATGGTGTTCATCATGCCAATGTAGATGCTCGTGAGTCGCGGGATTGTGCCGATGTAAGTGAACATGGCGTTCAGTGAGATGTAGCCAAACACCAAAGACCATCAGAACGCCGGCAATCCAGAAAAACCAGGACACCTGCTCGTGTAACAATGCTAATGATAGAATAGCGCCGATGAAGGGAGCAGTGGAGAAATAGGCGCCGGTTCTGGCGGTGCCAATATGGCGGAGAGCTAACACAAAACAGGTGAGACTGACTCCGTAGCTTAAGAACCCAAGCAATGATGCGCCAACCAAGCCGGGAATTGAGGGTAATCGTGCCCCTATCGAAAGCGCTAACAACACGTTCGTTGTACCGGCAACCAACCCTTTAAGGGCAGCCACCTGTGCTGGATCCGCCGCAGAAACCTTCCGAGTCAGATTGTTATCAACGGCCCACCCCAAACAAGCACCGACGATTCCAATCGCGCCCCAGGGTACGCCCAGTTCCGGTCGCGATTGCCAGGATAGCAAAACGCCGCCAAGGAGGATGGCCGCCATACCCAACATAATCCGTTGATCAAAATTCTCTTTGAAAACGAACCAGGCCATGAGCGCGGTTAAGACGCCTTCCAAGTTCAAGAGTAGCGAAGCAGAGGAGGCAGGAGTAACCGCCAATCCCTGCATCAACAGAATCGGAGCAACGACTCCGCCTGCGAAGATTGCGGCCAGCAACCAGGGCAAATCTTTCAAGCGCAACCGCGCTTCTTGATTCTTTGCCTTGAGTACCAAGCGCTGAAAACCAATCCACAAGGCCAAGCCGGTACCCGATCCGAGATAAAGCAGACCCGCCAACAACAACGGATTGATTTGCCCCAGCAGCAATTTACAGAAAGGTGTACTCGCTCCAAACAACACCGCCGCCAGAATCGCTACGGTTACTCCTCGAGCACGTTCCTCCATCTTCGTATAAGAAGCTGCTATAAATATCTCGCTCCTACGGAGCTACCATTCGCTTATCGAATTGACGACTACAAATATTTTGCTCCTACGGAGCCCAATCACCAATCACCAATCACCAATCACCTTTCACCTTTCACCTTTCCGCCTTTCACCAATCACCTCTCCCCCTTCACCTCCCGCCCGTGGAGCTCGTTGCGTAAGCAACGCCGTGCGAAGCTTAGACGCGTTGCCACTGCCTCCACAGAGATTCTTAGTACTGAAGCCAATTGTTGGTAATTACATCCCTCAAGCTCGTGCAACACCAAGATTTCCCGAAGCTCGACTGGTAATCTGTTCAACGCTTGGGATATGTCTTGTCCGGCTCCTTCGTGAACGGCTTGACCCTCCGTGCTAGCGGAAATGTGCCCTGCCGGTTTAGGGTTTGCAGCAGCATCGTGGGGTGGAACGAATGGAACGACCGTTGACCGTTTGCTTCGCTCCTCGATCCAGCGATGGGCAATCCTCAGAACAATTTTCAGCAGCCATGTCCGAAGGTCGGCTTCGTGAGACTTCAAAAATTCCGCCGATGCCTGTACGCACGCCTTTTCAACAGTCGCTTGCGCATCCGCATCACTTTCCGTCAGCCAAAACGCCACATTATACGCACCATCCAGGTGAGTCAGGAGAAGTTCTTCAAACTGAGACTTCTTTTCTCCCATGCGCACTAAAAGGTGACGGATTTTTGTCGGCGCTCGTTACGAGTTCGCTCGGGATCTAATCTGGCTGCTAGCGCGAAGCCATTTTTGGCAATGCCTAAGCAGTAATGACGCGTCCTGAAACCGGAACTAGCGAGAGTGATGAAATTGTAATCTTCGGGACGGCCTTTTGTGATGGGGCTTTGGAGCGCTGCCTCGCTTGCGAGGCCGACAGCGGTAGGCGCGACGGTCCGTAGCGCTCCTATGCAGGACAGGGCCGTGGTGAAGTAAACACCCTATCGCACTTCTTCCTGTCCCTGCTCTCTGCTGTGACACACCTAAGAACGCGGGTGGCAACCCCATCGGCCTCGCAAGCGAGGCAGCGCTCCACGGGTCTCTACCGTTCGCCTGGAAAGGTCAGTGTGACCTTTGTTCCGATGCCGACTTCGCTTTCGACACGGGCCGATCCACCATGCAATTCCATGATTGATTTTACAATGGCCAGGCCGAGCCCGCTGCTCGCGGAACTAGAACTGCGCGCGGCATCAACCCGGTAGAAACGATCGAAGAGCCGAGGCAAATGTTCGGGACCAATACCGCACCCATTATCTTGTACCGCGATCTGCGCCAAATGATTGGGTTCCGTAACCACTAACACCCGGATTTGCCCGGCGGTGGGAGCGTGCTGTAATGCGTTGGATACGAGGTTGTTAATGACACGGCGAAACAACATCGAATCAGCGTATAGCTCTCCGTCCCCTTCCCGGGTCAAACCGATTTCGCGTTCCCGGGCCGCGGCATCATAGAAATCAAGAATCTTGTCAATCTCAGGACCTATTTTGAACTTCACCCGATTGAGTCGCGTTTCAGCGTTCTCAGATCGCGCCAAGAAGAGAAGGCTATCAATCATGCTCGCGAGCCGTTGATACTCTTCAATGCTTAGCTCGATCACCTCTCGGTATTCCGCAGCCGTGCGGGTTCGAGTCAAAGCCACTTCTGCCTCTCCCCGCAGATTCTGAATTGGCGTTCGCAGCTCGTGCGCCAAATCGGCCGAGAACCGAGAGAGCCGGTCGAAAGACTCTTCCAGGCGAGCCAACATCTTATCGAACCCGGCAGCTAGCGCGGTTAACTCGCTCGGCCAACGGCCCGGCCCGAGTCGTTGGTGCAGTTGCGATGCTTGCACCCTTTCCGTGGCGGTAGCCATCTCCTTCAACGGACGCAGCGCCCGTTTCGCAGCCCAAAATGCAATCGCCGCTGAGCAGACAATCCCTCCCGTCAAGACCCCCGCAAGAAGCTCACCAAAATTTTTAGTGAATTTCTTATCGTCCGACCGATCTTGCGCGACCTGAACCAGAACCGGTTTGGGCGAGTTTGAATCAAGCACTGCCGAGGCCGACATCAGAAGAAACCAGTGTCCATTCGGCGTCTTATATTCCAGGCCCTCGGTGGGAACGCGATCCTCGGAGAGTGGTTCCGGAAACATCGAGGGCGGTAATCGGTCCCCTATCTCAGGCTGTTCGGCGATCAACTGTTTGCTCGTCCAATCCAGGACCCTCACAAAATAATCGGTCGTTCCGGGGGGCACCTCATCCGCTAGCAATTCACTGTTGATCGTGCGCTTGTCAGCCAAGTCTGCCTGGACCGCGCGAAGCGTGTCGGCTAAGAACAGATTATCGGCAGCGTTAATGTGTTGCACCACGACAACGTACAGGACCGACATCGCGACGACCAAGAGAACAGCCGCGGACACAGTATAGTACACGGCCAACCTCGTAACCAGCGACCATGGCCGCCGTTCGCTCGCTACACTGCCCTGCTCTGATTGAATAAGGTTCAAGCGCTTGTCGTTGGTGCTCCGCGCTCGCGAGGCGGGTAAATGCTGCGCGCATGGGGAGATCCAGGTGCTTCAAAGTAATCAGTAATCAGTAATCAGTAATCAGTATTTTATTGAAAATCTGAAACCCTCAGATGTCGGTGCGTCCGTCCACTGATTACTGACTTACTGATTACTGATTACTTTTTTGAGACCGATTGACAATCCTTCCATTAAGAGCATCCAACCCACCCTCCTGCCTCCGCTCACCTCGCTTCCAGCACATACCCGACTCCGCGGACATTGTGAATAAGGGGCTTTTCGAAGGGATCGTCGACCTTGGCTCGCAACCGGCGCATCGTCGCTTCAACAATATTCGTGCCAGTATCGAAGTTGATATCCCAAACTTGTTCAACAATTCTAGTGCGAGAAACGACTTCGCCCGCTGACTGGGCTAAACAATTTAACAATATGAATTCGCGTCGTGTCAGGTAGAGGTTGCGACCTGCTCGCGTCACTTTGTAGCGCCGAGAATCGATCTCTAGATCACCGATTCGCAGCACATCTTGTTGTGCCGCTGAACCCCGTCGCAGAATCGTTCGAATTCGAGCCAGTAACTCCGAGAAGGCGTAAGGCTTGATCAGATAGTCGTCAGCTCCCATTTCCAATCCCTTGACTCGATCCTCAACCTTGTCGCGGGCAGTGAGAAATAGAATCGGAGTACGAATACCGGCTCGTCGCAGTTGATCCAAAACCGTCCATCCATCTAAGCCGGGGAGCATTACATCTAAAACGATCAGGGAGTACCCTCCCGTGCTGGCAAGGCGGGCGCCCTCACCGCCGTCGTAAGCAACGTCCACGGCAAAGCCGTTCTCTCGCAAACCTTTTTGGAGATGGGTAGCCGTTCTTATTTCGTCTTCGATAACTAGCAATCGCATCTGCCTACAAGAAGCTGACTACAGATCGTAGACCTTTGCAAGCGGACCCAACGTATGCCGTATGCAAACAGAGGCCCACTCAGACGATTGCTACGCCACACCAATGGCTGTCGCCAAAGCATTTTCACAGGATAAAACCGCCGCGCTAACCCTTAACGCTCGCATTAATCGATCCTTTTAAGAAATAGCGCTGAAACATCAGGAAAATCACCAGCACAGGAAGCAAGACCAGCGTGGCGTAAGCCAGCAAAGTTCCCCACTCAACCGTGTTCGTTCCTACTAAATTCGCCAACGATAACTGCAAGGTAAACGTATCCTGGTTATTCACTACTATCAGCGGCCACAAATAGTCATTCCAACGCCACGTAAAACTGATGATGCCGAGGGCGGCCGAGATAGGGGCACACAAAGGCAGAATAATATGCCAATAAATCCGCCAGTCGGATGCTCCATCCATGCGGGCCGCCTCAATCATTTCATCTGGAATCCCGAGAATATATTGCCGCATCATAAACGTCCCTGTGGGCGTAGCTGCTGGTGGAACGATAATCCCTATTAATTGGTTGATCCAACCAAACGTCTTAAGAATCAGGAACACCGGCACCATCAAGACCTGCAGTGGAACTAGCAATATACTCAGAATAAGAAAGAGAATGATCCGCCGGCCTGGGAACTTATATTTCGCCAGAGCAAAGCCGGCCATCGAGCTGGCCAACACAGTAAGCAAGCTGCTCAGGGTCGCCACAATGAAAGAGTTCAGCGCGTAGCGCGGGATATTGCCGCTGGCGAACACGGCTTGGAAATTCTCCAGTGTAAACCGATGGAGATCGAAATTCGGCGGGAAAACGAAGAGATCCCGAGAGTGTCGAAACGCGGAAAAGAGGGCCCAAAGCACCGGAATCAGAAATATCAGACAAACCACCAGCGCACTCAGGTCATAAAGAGCTTTGCCTACTTTTTCTCGCATAAATTTAGCCACAGGGACCGAGAGAATCAGACGAACCGCAGATGGACGCAGATAAGACGAAGTTTCTTCGTTCATCTCTCGGGGTTTCGGGATCAGTTTTAGCGGATAGTTAGATCGCTCACTGCTTTGTTATTCTTATTTACGGCAACGAAAAAACCTTATCCAAGGACCTATCGCAGACGCTCTGACATGAACCGTAATCGGAGCCTATTAATCCGCGTAAATCTGCGGTTCGTTCGTTCTCCGTGCTCTCTGTGCCTCTGTGGTGAAATTCATTTTACGCTTCATAACGCCCCTGCCTTTCTGAAGATTCGCATCTGTATCCAGGCCACTAAACAGATCAACGGCAACATCACTATGGCCTGAGCCACTCCATACCCAGGCTGCAAACGAGCAAATGCAGACTGATACATATTTTGAATGATCAAACGAGTGGCACCGGCGGGCCCACCGTCGGTCAACAACAAAATCGTTTCGAACGCTTGGGTGGCGTGGATGGTTGCCAGCACGACAATGAGTAACATGGTTGGAGCTAACAATGGCAAAGTGATATGCCACAGTCTTCGCCATGCGGATGCCCCCTCGATCTTGGCGGCTTCATACAGATCCGGATTGATCTGGCTCAACCCAGCTAACACCATCAACATATAAAAACCGACCAAGTTCCATACGGTCGCCGCAATCACACTGACTCGGGCGCAAGTATCATCGGTTAGCCACGGAACTGTGCCTATCCCAGCCCATTTCAGAAATCCGTCCATAACTCCCAGGTCTTCATTCAGGAGCCACCGCCATGAAGTTGCTACCACCACAGGAGACAACACAAACGGTACATAGAAGCCGACTCGCGCTATCAGCCGGGCAACCGTGCTTTTCCTTAGATAAACACCGATGGCAATACTTCCGACTAGAATCAGCGGCACGACACTCAAGGTGTACCATGCCGTGTTTAACAAACTGAGGCCAAATTGCGAATCGTGAAGCAACCGCCAATAATTCTGCAGCGCCACAAAAGTGGATCTGCCATGCACGATATCAAAATCGTAAAACGACATCCACACCCCATACAGCAGCGGCACAATGCTAAAGGTAAACAGCATGGCCACCGTCGGTAATAGGAACAGGTACGGCGCCAATCGCGAACCCCACCGCGACCGTTTAGGGTGAGTCAGCAACGATCTTCCATCCGCCGGCGATATGGTTTCAGGAGCGCTCATTGGTAGGGCATCACCTCATCACTCCACCACTCCGTTACTCCGGTCATTTCGACACCTCCTGTTTTTCGTGATCCAGCTCCGAGGTTCCGATATTACGCAGATCGACCACAGCTTGTTGCGCTGAGACCCTGCCGGTTGCACAAAGGATCAGTTCATTGAGTACATCGTCTTGGGTTAAGTTAACCACTGGTCGGGCTAAGTCCTCGGAAACCCAGGTGGGCGTCGCCGCCCGATCCGACAACATCGGTTGCAGGTATTCCGTATACTTTCCGTAATCGATTTCCTGATTCCGCATCGGTGTCAGCAGCGAGCCACCCAGTTTCTCTAAATACTCTTTGGTTGTAGCCGGCTGCGCCCACCAAAGCAGCACCTGAGCGGCATCGTCATGATTCGCCGACTGCTCGAATCCCATCAAAAACTCGCCCCCCGGACAGGTCGCGCGAATGGCTCCCTTCGGAAAATAGGTTGTGCCGAACGGGAATGGCATACCGCCAGTAATAAAACCGCGTAGCTGCCAATTACCGGACCACAACATCGCCGCAACCCCGGTTTTGAATAGCATCCCGCCGTCCGTCTTACCCGGCCAGGCTGAAGTCGGTACTAGTTTAGCCGCCACTAAACCACGGAAAAAATTCAACGCGTCTTCCGCCGGCTGCGCATCGGGCAAAAAGGTTTTGCCGTCGGCTGAAACCCACCGCCCGTTTGCCTGGTAAATCAAATTTGAAAAACGCTGAACCGAACAATCCCAGGCAACCCCCATTCGGCACTCTGGAAGCCTCATCACTTTTTGAACTGCTTCTTTGAATTGTTCCCAGGTCCAAATCTCATTTTCGTTCTGCGGCACGGTTACGCCGGCTTTCTCGAACAGATCTTTGTTATAAAAAAGGCCGTTTGCGGTCGCCTCGATCTGTACGCCGATCACCTTGTCACCGGAAACAATAAAGGGCTGATAGCCGGGTAAATACCGGGATAGAAACTCAGTTCGGTCGGTGTATTTCGCCAGATCCAGCGCCGGGTACGCGTAGTTTTGGATCTTGGCCGTGGTTACTTCCACAATGTCCGGAAATTGGCCGGCAGTAACCAAAGTATTTAATTTTGCCAGGAGTTTGGCATCCGGAATGATCGATATCTCGAAATCAATATCCGGATGTTGTTGGTGATACTCCTTTAACATGCCCTGAATGACATTCTGGGTGCTGGCGTTGGAAAGGAGGATGACACTGAGCGTCTTCGCCGATGACGTTCCCGCCAGCATCTGGACGAAAATCAGGGCAACAAAGAACGCAGCGCTGAGCCTTTTCATTTCCGGGGGAGAACAGGTTAACGGTTCACGTTTTATTAGAGAAACTCAAGTTTGCAGGATGAGATCTTAAGCGCTTAGCGCGGCTGCTCTCTCGTCCTCGTCCTCCTAAGGAACATGACATCCCATCGCCCAAGGCCTGGAGAGGAGCCGCTTTGTAGCGTCGCAGTTCTATGGGATGGCAGCAGGCGGCTCCCGGGAACTGCCCAGGGTAATGCTTTTACGATTTGCCTCTCTTTGGAAGGTACCGGATTCATGCCCGGAGCGATAGAACTGCACAATTACGAAACGTTCTCGGGAGCCGCTTGCTGCCAAATTACAGAGCTGCCGAATTACAAAGCGGCTCCCCAAGTGGTCGGCCGATTTTCCGCACTGCGTCCTGGCTATTTGTCAAAACCGTGTAGCGGTTTTCACTCCTTCCGGAAAATAAGGCCGCAAAGTTCCGCAGAAACCCAACTTCCGGGTCTCGTGTTCTGGATCAACGGGCATCTCGAACACCCCTCCGCCGGAAAGGTAGCTGGCAGAACCTCCTGCTAACGCATCAAGATAGCTCTCAGTCCGATGGATCGTGCTAGCCGGTCCGGATTTCCAAAGCTGCCGCCATTCAGGCGCCTTAGGTTTAATCAAACGAACCGCTTGCTCATAAAACTCGTGCAACGCGCCCGCGCCATCGGTCTCAAAAGCCTGTCTTAAAGCCAGAAACCCTTCCACTGCCAAATCTCTTCTGCGGCGAGCGGCCTCTTCGCTGTTGGCATAAACCGCTCCGGTGGGACTGAGAGAGGCCACATCCAGATAGGTGCGTTCATCCTTCAAGTACTGAGCTGCAAACGTCAAAAGAGAATCTCCATGCTCCGGTAATCCGGCGTTTTCCATGACCACATAAATCTCCAAATCCCCGTCACGGTTGATCAGCCGGTGAATTAGGCCCGGAGTGAACCAAACTACGCAGCCCGGCTTCAACGACACTTCTCGAAACCCGCTCTGGCAAAGAGTCTGGACTGCACCTTCACCGGCGATCACGAAATACGCTTCACTACAAGCAAAATGCAGGTGAGGACTGCCCCCTCGTAAGCCGTCGGGCCCTTCAGTATTATAAACCCGCAGATGGCTAAGACTGATCCCTCCGGGTAGCGCAGCACTGAATTGGTCGAAAGTCATATTTCCAAAACTTCATTAACCTGTCGCGCCACCCACCAACATCGAGGACGAGGACGATGTGCGAATCGCCTCACAACCCATAGTACTTCGGATGTTGTCTCCCTAGCGGCAAATCGACCCGTTCCCCTGATTCACTCGACTGATAAGCAGCTCCGATAAACTCCAGTGTGCGTCTGGCGTCATCAATGGTGACGGGCAGTTCGCCACCGTCCCGTAACGCGGTGAAGAATCGAGAGAATTGCCCTTCGTAACCCTCGAGCTCCGGCCTGAAGTCGCTCAACGCTTCGGTGATCGTAGCCTCGCTCTCTTTATCTACCGGGGTAATTGACCACGGCTCCCGCGAATTTGAATAAGGCTCAGTGTTACTTTCCGCAGTCAAACGCCGGAATGTAAACCGATGCCGGGAGATTTGGGTGATCGAACCCAAGGTCACTGAGATCGTTCCCAGGGAACCGTCTTCTAACTCGACTGCGACAGCGACGCAATCCTCGACATCAATCGGACTAACCCGGGTGCGAGCGAAAGCAGACACCGTTCTGGCCGGACCCAGAATGTAGAAGATCATATCGACCGCATGAATCGCTTGGCTAAGTAAAGCGCCACCTAGCTCAGTGGATCGTTTTCCTCGCCATGGTTTATCACGATAATATTCTTCGGAACGCCACCAAGATACGTCGACATTGAACACGAAAGCTTCACCCGTCAGTTTTTGGTCAACCAGGTACTTCAACTTCTGCAAACCGTGTCCGAACCGGTATTGAAAGATCGGCATCACCCGTTTTTGGGATTCAGCCGCCAAATCCGAGAGTCGATCAACCTCAGCCAGGCTCCCAAGCAAGGGCTTCTCGCAGATCATATGTTTTCCGGCCTTCAGGCCGGCCTGCAACTGATCAAAATGAAGAAAGGGTGGAGTACAAAGATCAATCACATCGACATCGGTCCGGGTGAGCAGCTCTCGAAAATCATGGACAACATCTCTGACATTGAGTTCGCGAGCGACCTGTGACGCTTTGACGGGATCGACATCGCAGAGAGCAACGAGGTCGAAATGATCGGGTAAATTTTGGTACGCTTTAATGTGCTGGGATCCGATGCCAGCACCGACAACTGCGACTTTCAAAGGGCCCATAAAGAAGGTTTGTGAAACCGAGCAAGAACAGAAAGGTGAGCTAGACAATCGCTAGGTGATATATCATATATGGTCAAGGACCTTTCCTTCTTTTAATGCCTCGTCGAACCATCCAGATCGCCATGAACGGTGTTACCGGCCGCATGGGCCGTAATCAACACCTTATCCGCTCCATTCTCGCCCTGCAGAAAGAGGGCGGTCTCCAGCTTAAAGATGGCACCTGGCTTTATCCGGAACCAGTCCTCATCGGCCGTGATCAAAGACGCATCCAGGAACTCGCCGGCGAGCTCAAAATTGCCCGCTGGACGACCGATCTGGCTACTGCTCTCGCTGACCGCAACACTGAAATCTATTTCGACGCTCAGATCACTTCCGAACGCGCAGTTGCTATCAAAGCTGCGATCGAAGCCGGCAAACACGTTTATTGCGAGAAACCGGTCGCCGACAATTTGACCGCCGCCTTGGAGCTCGCCCAGCTTGCAAAAACTCGCGGAGTCAAAAACGGAGTCGTACAGGATAAACTTTTTCTCCCTGGCCTGCGCAAACTGCAACGACTCGTTAACAGTGGATTCTTCGGACGCATTCTCTCCGTTCGAGGCGAGTTCGGTTACTGGGTTTTTGACGGTTACTTGCTCCCCGGCCAACGTCCGTCCTGGAATTATCGTTTAGAAGACGGAGGAGGCATCATTCCCGATATGTTCTGCCATTGGCGATACGTACTGGAGGCTCTTTTTGGACCAGTCCAAAGCCTCATCGCCCTGGGAGCAACGCACATTCCTGCGCGCGCAGACGAGCAAGGCAGAAGCTATGAATCCAACGCCGACGATGCTGCCTACGCGATCTTCGAGTTGGAAAAAGGGGTCATCGCTCAAATTAATTCCTCGTGGTGCGTACGGGTCTATCGAGACGAACTATTCTCTCTTCAGGTCGACGGCACCTTAGGCAGCGCAGTTGCCGGACTACGCCATTGCCACGTCCAATCTCGAGTTTGTACCCCCCTGGCAGTCTGGAATCCGGATCTGCCGGACTCCCACGACTTCTTCGCAGATTGGAGCGAGGTGCCTGATAACCAGGTGTTCGACAACGCGTTTAAGACCCAATGGGAACTCTTCCTTCGGCATGTAGTTGAGGGCGGCCCGTTCCCCCACTCACTATTAGAAGGCGCCAAAGGCGTTCAGCTCGCCGAGGCGGGAATGCAATCATGGCGGGAACGCCGCTGGATCGATTTACCCGAGCTCACTTTGAAGAACGATAAGTGAGAGGCCTGCCCTGAGCTTCTCGACAAGGTCGAAACAGGCAAGCATTTAGCGCGTCGAATCGGCGAGAAAAGAAGGTGAAAGGTGATTAGCAATTGGCGGATCGCCTACCGGTTTTATTGGTCTACTCCATCATTCCATCACTCCACCATTCCATGCCTTTTTGTTCCCTCCCAACTGAAGCCGGTGCTCTCGAGACGTACCAACTGCACGAGCCAGCGCACTTCGAGGTCAACACAAATCCGAAGTCCCGCTCGGTATTTGCGGCGGCCCATGTCGTGGCCGATCCTCTCGCCGAAAATTGCTTGGGCGCACCACCCGTCATCGATTGGGAAGCGACTCTCGGCTATCGACGGTATCTCTGGTCATTGGGTCTGGGAGTCGCCGAAGCGATGGATACCGCGCAACGGGGCATGGGCTTGGATTGGCCGGCCACAAAAGATCTGATTCGACGTTCCGCTCAAGACGCGAAAACGAGCCGATTCCCGATCGTGTGCGGCGCGGGCACAGACCAGTTGCCGGCTCACCAACGCCATTCAATAAAAGCGATTATCGAAGCGTATCTGGAACAATGCGCTTGGATCGAACAACATGGCGCACGTATCGTCATCATGGCAAGCCGTGCTCTAGCTGCGGCTGCACATGCGCCGGAAGATTATCATCAAGTCTACGAAACCGTTTTAGACCAAGCTGCAGATCGCGTGATCCTGCATTGGCTGGGACCAATGTTTGATCCCGCCTTAGCAGGTTACTGGGGCAGCCAGGATCTTGATTTGGCGACTACTCATTTTCTAAGTCTGCTTAAGAACCTGCAGAATAAAGTCGAAGGCGTAAAGGTCTCACTTCTGGACAAGGATCGAGAGATCGCCCTACGGCGTGAACTACCCGGTAGTGTAAAGCTATTCACCGGAGACGACTTCAATTATCCCGAGCTCATTCTAGGAGATGAACAAGGTTTCAGTCACGCCTTACTGGGAATTTTTGACGGAATTGCTCCCGCTGCGTCGGCCGCGTTGGCTGTACTGGACCGAGGAGACAAAACGACGTTCTTAGCGCTCCTAACCCCGACTGTTCCGCTCGCTCGCCACATCTTTCAGGCGCCTACATACTACTACAAAACCGGCTTGGTTTTCTTAGCCTATCTTAACGGCCACCAATCTCATTTCAGGATGATTGGCGGCCTCGAATCCGCCAGATCCGTCCCCCATCTCGTAAAGCTATTCAAACTCGCCGATCAAGCCGGGCTTCTCCACCCTGAAGCACCAGACCGCATGCAGCGTTTCCTGCATCTGGCCGGCGTGGGAGAATAGCCAGTAGCCCATAGCCCATAGCCAATAGCCAACGGAATGCCAGATCATCGGTGAAAAATACAAATTGGCTCGCCCCCGGCAACCAATCACCAATCACTGATTACTGATTACTGATTACTGATCACTGATCCCCACCCCACCCCCGCCCCGTGCCTAACCGACTCAGCATCAACCACTACTCGATTCGCCAATGGGATCTCAGTCAATTAATCGAAGGCTGCCGCGACCTGGGTATCAAAAGCATTGGCCTTTGGCGCGACAAGATTAATGCTGTCGGCTTGGAGAAGACTCGGCAACTACTTCAAGAATCGGGAATCGAAGTTTCCAGCCTCTGTCGTGGAGGCTTCTTTCCTTACTCATCCGATCAGGAAAGAATAGAGACCATTGCCGACAATCAGCGTGCCGTAGATGAGGCAGCGGCAATAGGCAGTCCCTTACTGGTTTTAGTATGCGGGGGAATCGCTCCAGCAGGGCTGGACCGGAGCCGGGAGATGGTCCGTGAAGGCATTGCCGGCCTGACTCCGTACGCGCAGGCACGTGGAGTCAAACTGGGCATCGAGCCGCTGCATCCAATGTTCACCGCCAACCGGTCCGTCATCGCCACCTTGGAACAAGCGAACACTTTAGCGAACGAATTCCCATCCGACACCGTGGGCGTCGTGATTGACGCTTATCACGTGTGGTGGGACCCAAATGTCTACCGGGAAATTGATCGCGCCGGTAGCCGCATCTTCGCCTTTCACATTAGCGACTGGCTCGTACCGCCTCCAGATTTCTTGAACGGCAGAGGATTGATGGGTGACGGATCTATCGAGTTCGGCAAGCTGACCGCCGCTGTCAATCATGCAGGATACGACGGCCCAATCGAAGTTGAAATCTTCAACGAACAGCTCTGGTCCCTTCCGGGTAACGAAGCGCTATCCCTGATCAAAAAACGCTTCATCGAGTTCATACCATAATCTAAGAAGCCTCAGGAAAGTTTTCACGTCATCGTTCCCACCCTCTCTCCCCCAAGTCTTGCTTTACGTGATCACCGCTTACCGGTTACTGATTACTGATTACTACCACCAACCAATCACCTTTCACCTTTCACCTTCGACGCCTCACCCCTCACCTCTTCGACGCGCTAAAAATTCGTCAGGCGTGCCACTCACATCCCACTATCACTTCTCACTCAAAGAATGCGGCGGATTACAAACTCGATCAGCAGTAAAAAAGAATTGGTGAAACAGGCACTAAGAGAGGCCATCCTGAACGGTGAACTAGCTCCCGGCACCCGGTTGATCATCGATGATCTCGCGGACCAGTTAGGGGTAAGCCCGATCCCGGTCCGCGAGGCCCTGCAACAATTGCAGGCTGATGGTTACGTGGAAATTCAGCCTTTCCTTGGCACACGAGTTACACCGATCGAAGCCGAGTCGGTAATCGAAGTTTTTAGTCTGCTCGAAACGATTGAGATCGTTAGTAGCCGGTACGCCTGTCTCCATATGACCGAGGAGGAACGTCTCAGCTTGAGAGATTCGGTAACCAAGATGGAAGAACTTGTTCGTATTCGCGACGCTGAGGCCTGGTCCCAAGAAAACCGCCGCTTTCATCAAATCATTTGCGACCGCGCCGGGACCCGTCTCCTGGCCAGTGTGATGACCAAAGTCCTCGACCATTGGGACCGGCTACACCGCGTATTCTTAAAAGAAGTTTTCTCTGACCGGTTACCAGAGGCTCAAGAAGAACACCGTCAAATTCTCGAAGCCATCGAAGCCCGCGACCCCGACAAGGTGGAAGCCGTTATCCGGAAGCACAACCAAAATGCGCTTCACGCTTACCAGAAGATCCTGGATGTGAAAAGCGCAGAATGAAAGCTGACTGGTGGGCCGGACTCGCCAATCACCAATCAACTTTCACCTTTCACCTCCACCCGCGCCACCATCATCGGCTCGATAAACGACACGACTCCGCCCGAATGATCAAACTTGATCCCCATCTCGCGACGCACAATCTCACCGGATTTCTCAGCTTGCCGCTGCAACTCGTTAATGGTTTCCTCTTCACATCCCGCCTGTTTTACCCACCAATCAAAAGGCAACTCATAACGCACTGATTGGTCCCGTATCCAAGAGAAGCCGGCTGCCTCAGCCATCTGACGCCACTCGGTCACCGTGCGTTGCCGGAAATGTGATGGATCCCGCGTCCGTTCCCACCGATCAATCCAGTCTGCAAGCTGCGCTGACGGACTGATCTGGTCAGCCACCACGAATCTCCCATCCGGCCTCAACACACGGCGGATCTCTCGGAGGAATTTAGCCAGGTTGTGGAAATGATGCGGCGCGTGCCGGGATACCACCAGCGAGAATTGGGCATCCGAGAACGGGAGATCTTCAGCGGATCCCGAGACGAACTCGACATTCCCGATGTTCTCAGCCTGTGCTCTGGCTCGAGCCTGATCCAGCATTGCCGACGCTACGTCCAGCCCAATGACTCGACGAACCAATGGCGCCAACGCCAGCGCTGTGTTCCCTGTCCCGGTAGCAACATCAAGCACCAGATCAACCGTTTCCGGAGCCGACATCTCTATTAAAACCGGCAGACTCGGCCCGGAACGATGCACTGGACTAGTGGCGTACAAGGCAGCTTGTTTATTGAATTGATCACGACTGGAGGACATAGCAGTAAGCAGTAAGCAGTAAGCAGTAAGCAGTAAGCAGTAAGTTGGTCGGGGACCCGGTGGGGAGATGAGTGCTATCGTCCATAGGTTACCGCAAGAACCGCCTTCACGAGGATATGCCGATGCATCACGAAACCTACCATCGCCGGCGACGCGCCTTCTCCGATATCCAGTTTATCGGTATCCAGGGCATATACCGTGAAGAGATAATGATGCGGTGGATCTCCGGCCGGCGGGCACGGTCCGCCATATCCGGGAGGACCGAAGTCGGTTCTGCCTTGCCGACATCCCGTCGGTAGCAGGTGTTTGCCCGGGTCCCCGGCGCCGGCTACCAACTCTGACACTGTGACAGGTATATCAAAGACGACCCAGTGCCACCACCCGCTGCCAGTCGGTGCGTCCGGATCGTACAGCGTAATCGCGTAGCTCTTGGTTTCGCTCGGTGCCCGCATCCACCGCAGATCCGGTGACTGATTCCTCCCCGTACATCCAAAGGAATCTAAAACCTGCTCGTCGAGCATCGACTTGCCCTCGGTAAGCGTCGGACTGGCAATTCGAAAACCGGTCTCATCGTCTGCACTGATTGATTCGCCCGATGTCAGCCCGACCATCAGCACCAGGATCGCGTTAGCAATTACTCCGTTCATCGGTCCCTTTCATTGAATTATAGCTAGACAATCAACGACGGCTTACGTAACTCAATTTAATAATGCTAAAGAGCATCTTCATTCCATCTAATGATTAGCGCTGAGCTTTTCCGTACCTTCTTAACCATCTACCGAGAAGGCTCGGTCTCATCGGCGGCCCGGTCTCGCCACTTGACCCAGTCTGCCGTTAGCCAGCAACTCTCCAGCTTGGAAGAGATGATAGGCGCGCCGCTATTCCAACGGACGGTCCGCGGGATGCTCCCCACATCCAGAGGCAGATCTCTGTACGATCAAGTATTTGAGTCCATCGATAAGCTTGATCAGGTATCGCGAGGGATCTTGAAAAATGCTGATCCTAAGACACCCAACCGATCAGAGACACCGCTTCGAATCGGTACTTCTCCCGACTACTTTGACATCTTCGCACTGCCACGCCTCAAGGCGCATGACTTTTCCTGCATCGTAACATTTGGGGAACCGCGAGAACTGCACACCTTGCTCCAGTCCGGGATGCTGGACGCCGTTATCAGTGTAGCCAAGCCCAGCGTACGAGCCTTGCAATACCGAATCCTGGCTGAGAAATGCTACGTTCTAATCGGCCCCCCAGGCATGAAACCAAAAAAACCGCTCCGGAATCTGAACAATTTGGCGAACTGGTTAAAGACCCAACATTGGGTGGGCTATAGTGTCGAACTCCCTAATACGCGTAGGTTCTGGCAACAAGTTTTGGGTCTCCGCCTGGAAGGCCAGTTACGATTCGTTGTACCAGACCTACGAACTGTCGTTCATGCGGTCGAACAAGGATTCGGCGTCACTATCGTTCCCGATTTCATCGGCAACCCGGCCATTACCCAGAAACGAGTCTGTGAGATTTGGCCAATCAAAGACTTGATCCCATCTGATCACTGGACCCTCACTTTTCGCGAGCTAGACGCCGATCGCCCCGCCATCGCAGACCTAGTAAAAGCACTAACCTTAACCAGTAACCAGTAAGCAGTAAGCAGTGAGCCGTAAGCAGTAACTCCCCAAAAAAACGACTGCCATCACGCCACACCCTCGACTACTGTGCTCGAACTCCTTACCACCCGACCACTGATTACTGATTACTGATTACTACCAATCACCAATCACCAATCACCTTTCACTTTTCACTTTTCAGATGCCTCCCCGCTCCCATCCCCTGTCCGGCAAAACCATCCTGATCACCGGCGCTAGTTCCGGGATCGGAAAAGCCACCGCAAAACTACTGGCGGCCAATGGCGCTAGCCTGGCTTTAGTGGCTCGATCAGCAGAACGCCTACAAGCCGTGGTCAAGGAAATCGGCGGCGACGCTTTAGCTCTAACCTGCGATGTAACCTCTGTAGACCAGCTTCAGAAGAGTGTGAAAACTGTGATCGAACGGTTCGGCCGAGTGGATGTTCTCTTTGCCAACGCCGGACTTTACCTATCGGGGGACGTCGCCGATGGCAATCCCTCTGCTTGGGCGGAATTGATCGATACTAACATTAAAGGGGTCCTGAATTCGGTTCACGCCGTGTTGCCAGGTTTTCTGGCGCAAGCAGCCGGTGACATTCTCATTTGCAGCTCGATTTCCGGTCATCAAGCGATTCATTGGGAACCGGTATACAGCGCGTCCAAACATGCAATCCAAGCGTTTACCCACGGCCTGCGCCGCCAACTCCTCCAGAAAGGGATCCGAGTTGGCGCCATCGCTCCCGGAATGGTTTTAAACGAGCTTTGGGGTATCCACGATCAATCTGAAATCGATCGCCGCGCCGATGCAGGCGAAGGCCTGCGCTCCGAAGATGTGGCCGAAGCAGTTCTGTTTATGTTAACCCGCCCGCTTAACGTGACCGTCCGCGATTTGGTGATGTTGCCCCGCACCCAGGATCTGTGAGGGCCACTTTCCTCCTCGTACTCGTAATCCTCCGCGAGTTGGGCGGACGTTCACACGCACCGCGCGGAGGGCGTTGCATTCCCTGTTGCAGGTCACAGGTGTGTCGACGCCGACAATCGTTGCAGATATGGCGTTCGGATAGACGCGACGCCCCGGGAATGAAAAGCCTACAGGGAGCCGCGGCTGGTCACGTCTTTTTAGCGATATGCGCGATAGACCTCTGCACAATCTGGAGCGGCATACGTAAAAGCGGCTCCCCTCCGACCTTGGGGGTGGTTCGTCCCTTTTTTTGGATATTACGCTTTCACTACACCATTCTCGCGCGTCCGCTCCTCCTTACGCATAGACCAGAAAGTGAATATCCTCCGGCAGAATGTCAGAAATATTCTTGATGATGCTACCCCGAAGCAGATTCACTAACATATTTCGTTGCGGCGCCCCCACGATCAGTCGGGAAGCGCCTACGGTCGCAGCAATATCGACAATCGTATCCGCGGCAGAATCGCTGACCGCATAACATGGCAAGATCTGGACACCGTCCGCCTTTTCACCCGCATATTTGAAGATCGCACTTGCCTCTTCGTCATCTGTCCATTTTCGTTTCCGGTCGCCAGGTGCTAGGATTGGTTGTTCACGAACGAACAACAGATAGAGCGGCCGATCAGTTTCCCTGGCTTCAGAAAGTGCAAAGTCTAAGGTCCGGCCAATCCCGCGAACTGCGCAGAGCATGGGCGCGCCAGACGCCTCTCGCAGCGGGGTGAGAAGGCCCGGAAAATTCTGTATCGGGCTCGTCGGCAATGGCTGCTTTGGAGCAGATTCAAGCGCGCGCCGTTTGGCCGCCCGTTCTGAGGCCAAGCCATGAAAAACCAGGCCGGCCGCCAACACGACCAACGCGAACAGGCGGGCATTCGGTTTGTCGATGAACAAGGAGATTTCGATCGCCGCCATGATCAGAAAGGTGCAGAACATCAACACCCGTTCCCACCTGGCTAGATCGAGCTTACGGTCCGTCGAGCTAGCTCCCAGATTCGTCGCGATCGCTCCGACAACTCCGACAGCGTACAGGTCTGCCAACCCGGCCATGTCCTTCACGCTGATAACGAGAACAGCCGGTACGATTGCAGCCAGAATTAACCCGAGCGTGGGAACTCCGAAAGCGTTGAGCTTCTCGAACTTCTTGGGCAATTCCCCGTCTCGCGACATCAAGTAAGAAATGGCAATCAGGTCGACGATCGCGGTGTTTACCGCCGACAATAGCAACACCCCAAAGACCACGCTCACACAAATCCCAGCGATCGTTCCTGCTGCGCTCCCCCAAGCTCCCCCAACAAATGTCTGTCCCATGTACTTGAGCATGTAATCTCTGACCCCAGGGGCGCCCGGAGCATTGACTTCGTCGCCGTGAATCTGCAGCCCGTTTAGCGCTTGCATACCCAGCCCAAGTAGGGCGGTGAAGATACAAACTTCGAGCATCACCCAAATGATCGCTCGCGTTGAAGTATGCGAGACATTCGGATTCTCCTCCGTGCTGCCCTTGTTCAACTTCATGACGCTGGTTGCGTTTGCGACCGCTTCAACTCCCGAAAGGGCCAACACCACCGCGACAAATCCGTTCCAATTTTGCAGCCAGCTACCAGAAAGCGGACGAACGTTCGCAACCGCTTCCTTAATATGCGGAATCACAAAACAGCCGAGCAAAACCACCACGATCACCGTGGGGATAGAAACCAGGAACGCCAAGCCTGCAGAATGTTTCGGCCCAAAATAATTGATGGCGCCGATCAGCAGGATGGCGACCCCCGCGCAAAGCTCCGGGCGTGGCCAACCAAGGTATTGAAAGGCAGAAAGCGCGCTGATCGCAGCCGTAACGATATAATCGGCAATCAGCAAAAAGGCGCCCACGATAGAAATGACTTCCGATCGATGACGAACGCTGGCATAGACTCCGCCGCCATTCGGATAATGCCGGCAAATGGCCATGTAATTAACCCCAACCAACGCCATTAAGACGCACATCGCTGCGATTAGCCAGAACGAGCTGTAACCCGCCACCGCAAACGCCAAGCCGATCACATACGCTTTGCTGGTGCCCCAATCACCGTAAAGAATTGCAGCAGCCCTCGGCGCATCAACATTTCGCGGCCTTTTTGTCCTGGTAACGATCATCCGATAGGATCGATGCTGATTGTTGGTCCCACGCTAGTATCGGCCCATTTCTTCCACGAATCAGACGTTACTGACAAGTCATAATACAGAAGACAACGCTGTCGGACGTGGAGCGCTCCCCCACTTCCGCCATCGTCCGGCTGAGCCGGACTATGGCGGACAGGTGCGAGGCCGACGCGGTCGGCTCCGCCACCATCTACCCTCGGCCAATAAATGGCATCTTCGTTGCCATTACCGTCATGAACTGGACGTTTGCGTCTAAGGGTAAACTTGCCATGTAGAGAACCGCATCTGCCACCACGGAAACGTCCATCAAAGGTTCAGGCCGAACCGATCCATCGGCTTGCACTACGCCTTGCCCGATTTTCATGGCCATGTCCGTTGCCGCATTTCCGATATCAATCTGCCCACAAGCGATGTTGTACCTCCGGCCATCAAGCGACGTCGATCGAGTGAGCCCGGTGATGGCATGTTTAGTTGCGGTATACGGCGCTGAATTTGGACGCGGAACATGTGCCGAAATCGATCCGTTATTGATGATCCGGCCGCCTGGCGGCGTTTGTCGTTTCATCAGCCGGAATGCTTCCTGAGTACAGAAAAAAGGTCCGCTCAAATTAGTCTGCACGACCCGTTGCCATTGCTCGTACGTCACGTCTTCAAGATCAGCCGCAGGAATTCCGGCTCCGGCGTTGTTGAACAAAACGTCTAATCGACCGAATGCTCGTTCGGTTTGCGCAAATAGTTCTCGAACCGCAGCCGGATCAGTCACATCTGTGGGCATAACCAAAGAACCGTCGTGACCCGTCTTGGACAAAGCCACCGTCTCCTCGAGCGGTTCTTTCCGTCTCCCAGCCAGAACCACGTGGTAACCTGCCCCAAGCAAGGCAACCGCAACCGCTCGACCAATCCCGCTTCCCGCACCGGTAACTAAGGCAACTTTCGTAAGACTAGGCATGAGAGAAAAACAAACGAGGAGATCAAGGAGTCAAGCCGATGCGCTCCACAGTTTCCTAAAACAACTTCGCGATCTCAAGCAGCGCCGCGCGGCCGTGAGCGCCTGGATTGAAGCCGAATGAATTCAAGCACATGGCAAGCCCCATCTCCGGCCAATTGTGATGCTCGCTCTGCGGCACCAATCCGAGCCACGAAGACGAGCCGCCTCGGCCCACTGCTCCATCTTTGCTAATAATGGTCGGCTCGTCTGCGTTCCGGTTAGAGATCTGCCAGGCCAATCCCATGTCGAACCAGGTGTCCCTTCCATTCGGATGCTTTAGATCCCGCAGGTGGACGCTGGTCGCGTCATGAAGCGCCTGCAGAAAAGGCGTGGTCTGCCCATTGATCGCATCGAAATTCGCTTTAACCCAGGCATGTAAATCGGCGGCAGTGCTCTTAATATCCGAGCCGTTCTGGATCTTGCGGGTTTCTCCGTTCTCCGCATGCCCGGTGGCGATCAATTCCGGTGGGATATCGTCAGGCACGGTCGTCCAGGTATGCTCCATCGGCGGATTCGTTTGAGTCGTGATCCACTCACGCAGGTACTTCGAGTAACCGGGCGAATAAACGCCGTGGTTGGCGATTGCCTCGACTGCGTAACCTAACGTTACAAAGGCGATATTGGAATAGACCCAATGGCCGGCCGTTTTGTCATAGTTGGCCGGATGCGACCACCACTCTTTGAGGGCAGGCGTAGGCGGTTCATCCTTAAATAGAGGCACGCCCTCGTCTCCCGGACTATTCTCAGGCATACCCGATGTATGCGTAGCCAGCTGCAACAGCGTCATCGTATCCGATTCCACCTCCGGCAGATGTTTCTTAACCAACGTTCGATCGAGCGGCCCGACCTTGTCCAGGATATGCAGGTAAGCGATTAACGAACCCGTGAAAACCTTGGTCGTCGATCCAATGCAGATAATGCTGTGTTCCGACATATCCGCCCGATCGTTTGCCCGCCCGTAATTGTAGTACTTCTTCACATGCGGATGGGAAGGGCAGTAGAAGGCTGCCGAAACACCGCTGTTAGCGGGCACTTTATTCTTAAGCTCCTGCATCTGCCCGGAAATGATGTTCTCAATCTGTTCCTTGGTCGGCTGCACCATGCCGGCTAGGCTGACATAAAGCTGGGAATGAGCGAAGCAGAAATGGAGAGCGTTTCTACCGCTCCTGACACCCAGTGTCCCGGAGGGACTTGATGATAGTAGCCAGGCATGAAATGCCTAGGAACTGGGCAGACATGATCCGTCCCGTAGAGAACGGTATGATTCGTTGCCCGGGTTTGTCCATCGTCGCAGGAAATCGCGCGCCTCTCGCAAGCGGAATCATACCGTACCCTACAGGACGGCTTCCGATTCGACGTTTTCCAGGCATTTCATGCCTGGCTACCATCATTTCGTCCATATCGGACAAGCACTCTTTTTCCGCAAAACTCCGACAGGCCGCGCAAGATCCCGAGAGCAAGCATTTGATACCCGGCCGATACTGTCATCGCGACTCTATGAACAAGCCGATTAAAGAGAATTGGACTACCGGCGACATCAGCGGCTTCGGATTCGCCTTTTCGCTAATACTACTAGGTACGATCGTTTCAGCCTATAGCGACCATCCGGTCTTCTGGCTGTTAGTCGGAACCGGGCCGCTGGTCATCGCACTAACGGTGATGGCATTTCTACGACATCTATTGAGTGTGCGTCGCGGATTAGCAGCGCCAGGAAGGAATACGAAAATGGCGGGATTAAGCTGGTTGAACGGCCTCTATCGAAAAGAGAACAACCGGTAGCAACTGGTTTCGAAGTCGATGCTTCGGCAGACCATCAACATTACAAGAACTGACAAAATGAAAAAACGAAGACTTGGAAACAGCAACCTTGAGGTTTCCGCAATCGGTCTGGGCTGCATGAGCATGACCGGCGCCTACGGTTCGATAGTCGACAAACAAGACATGATCTCACTGTTGCGGGCGGCCGTCGAACGCGGTGTCACCTTCTTCGATACAGCCCAAGTCTATGGACCGTTTGCTAACGAAGAACTCGTCGGCGAAGCCCTGGAGCCGTTCCGTGGTCAGGTCGTGATTGCGACCAAATTCGGGTTCAAGTTCGAAGAAGATAACGGTACTCCGCGTTCAGTCGGCTTGGATAGCCGGCCAGAGTACATCAAACAAGGCGTCGACCGTTCCCTGAAACGGCTACGGGTCGAGTCCATCGATCTTTTCTATCAACATCGTGTCGACCCGGAGGTCCCGATCGAAGACGTAGCCGGAGCGGTGCAACTGCTGATTCAGCAGGGCAAGGTGAAACACTTTGGCATGTCTGAAGCAGCGGCCCAGACGATCCGCCGAGCACACGCCGTTCAGCCGGTTACCGCTGTCCAGAGCGAGTACTCGCTTTGGTGGAACCGCCCGGAGGCCGAAGTATTGCCGATGCTCGAAGAACTCGGAATTGGCTTTGTTCCCTACAGCCCGTTAGGAAAGGGATTCCTTACTGGTAAAATCGATCTGGATACCACCTTCAACAGCACTGATCTGCGGAGCCGTATCCCTCGTTTTACCGTAGAGGCTAGGAAATCGAATCAGGCCCTGGTTAATCTCCTTTCCGCGATCGCAGAACGTAAACAGGTGACGGTTGCGCAGATTGCGCTTGCCTGGTTGCTTGCCCGAAAACCTTGGATCGTTCCAATCCCTGGAACCACCAAGCTGGCGCGAGTGGAAGAAAACATCGGCGCGGCCGAGATTGACCTCTCAACTGACGAGCTGCGCGAGATCGCTGCTGCAGCAGCCAAGATCTCAATCCAGGGAGATCGTTACCCGGAAGAGCTGGAGCGAATGACCTATAGATGAAAGTCACCGGTGAGAGGTGGTGCGAGAGTAAGTAAGCAGTAAGCAGTAAACAGTAAGCGGTAAGCAGTAAGTCAGTAATCAGTCTTTATCGATTCTCTTGCGATTGGTCACTGCACGACCTCTCCGAAACTGTTTACTGAACACTGATTACTGATTACTCATTGCCGCCGGGATGACGAAAGAGGTGACCTTCGAACCGGTGCACGGATCCATCAACGACCGGATCGATGAAGCCTACCGGGCCAAATATCACGACAGCCCATATGTCGATCCTATGATCGGCGCACAAGCCCGTGCTGCAACGGTTAGGGTGCTGCCTCACGATGGGTGAAC
The DNA here is from genome assembly GCA_019236675.1 of Verrucomicrobiota bacterium. Lineage (GTDB taxonomy): Bacteria > Verrucomicrobiota > Verrucomicrobiia > Chthoniobacterales > JAFAMB01 > JAFAVN01. Next base: position 14,618 of record JAFAIO010000265.1, on the reverse strand, counting down.
CCAAAGCAGGATTTATATTACGTCTTTGAGATTTTGGGGTTATCGAATCCCTTTTTTACTGAGATCAATTACCTGCCGAGCGTTGTCGGGTGTAACAAATGCAGGCCCGGTCAAAAGGGAATCGCTCGCCGGTATTGCGCCGTACCTAACATAGTTGGCCAGGAATACTACCGGTAGGTATCCCTGCAGCCATTGCTGCTGGTCGATGGCAAAGTCCATTCGTTTCTGCGATAGCGCCTGTAGAATCGCGGGAGAAAGGTCAAACGTCCCAAACTTGATCTTCCCAGTTTTACCCCCTTTATCGATTGCCTGCAAAGCGGGTTCCGCGCCGTCCGCTCCGAGAGCCATCATCCCATCGGTGTCAGGCTGGCGTTGCAGGTAGGCAGCGACTTGATCCCGGCATTCCAGGAAATCCACCTTCACTGCCAAGACTTCGACACCACCCCCAAAGCCGTCAGAGAAGCCTTTCGCCCGCCGGTCCAGCCCTACATTTCCGACTTCATGATTGATAATAACAACCTGCTTAACTCCCATCGCTTTCATGCGTTCGCCGGCTCCTTTGCCCGCCAGATATTCCATCGGATCGCTGGGCACCAGCCGAATGGCGCCAGGACGCAAACATGCTCTGAAGTACGAGATCCAAGGTACAAAAGGAGCAATCGCTTATGATCAAGAACAGATGAATGAGATTAAAGTGTTTCGAACCGCCGGCAAATCACGCGACCGGGGATTTGCGGTTGTTCCAATCGGACCGGATCACAAGGGATATTCTGCGTTTTATCCCAATGCAGGGGTTGGGATCGGCTATGCTGACCTCAAGACCGTCGAAGTTGACGAACTCTTTCGAGCTATAGCGGCCGGCGCCCCCGTTGAAGCTGACTTCGAGTTCGGTTACAAAATTGACTGCGTAGTTGACGCCGTTTTGCGTTCGGCGACACAAAAGCAATGGATTAATTTGTGACCGACACACAGACTTGGCGATCGCAATATCTTGTTCCGTGGAGCGCTGCCTTGCTTGCGAGGCCGACATTGCGGGCATTTACAATGTAGCCAGTGGTAATCAAGGTTTGGCGCGCGCGGTTCAAGAGTGCGGTTTCAGCCAGCATTTGCTCTATATCACCCATGAGCTCAACGAAGTTACCGAGCCCTTGCTCCGTTCGGGCATAATAGATTTATTGATTACACAAAGTCTGGAGACATTGGTCCGGTTGTCCCAGCGATGCCTGATCGAACTGAGCCTTGGTGCCGAGACGGTGCACGACACTAATTATCTACCGGTTCATATCGTCTCAGAATTCAACCTTCCGGCTCAATTCGTCCAACATACCGAGTCGTTGGGCGTGAATTAGGAACAATTGAGCGACTCCCAACGCCCTGGAGGGGAGCCGCTTTACCGCTTGGCAGCTCGATCGCACTGCAAACAGGCGGCTCCCGGGAACGTCTCCACGCGCGGCTGCAGCCCAGCGTCTCCCCCTTCTAAATCGGCATTGGCGGTTTAGTTACATACCCGTCGATGCCGCTCGCTCAATCTGCAGCCGGGAAGCGCTTCGAATCTTACAGCGAATTTGCCAGCGTCCAACCTCGGGGTGAACCGCGGCCGGTTACATTGTCATATCCCTTTTTCGCTGAGTATTCGCCATTGCTACCGTGAGCGATATCATGAAAGTCGGTCTCCGAGACTGGATAAATGTTGGTGTTCACTAATCCAAACCTTTGATTGTGGATCTGGTTTATCTCCAGCTGCAGCCCGACGTACGTCGGCGAGCTCCACGAGGTTCCTTCGAGCCCAACCCATCCGCCGCTCACATAGGTATCGGTGTAATAGGAGGGAAAAGAAATGTCCGGGACATTCCGGTAAGTGGTTGAAGCCAAACCCGGCGTCCCTTTTTGATAAGAGGGTATGGTGAAGATTTGGGAAACGCCCCCCCCGGAACCGCTCCACGCGGTTTCACTCCCATAAGCACCGTTTGATTGGGCGGTATAGTTAGTGCCGCCAACTCCTAAGACCCGAGGCTCGGCTGCCGGGGTGCTGACCACCCCTCCGTTAGAGCCGTTGTCGCCGCTCGAAGCAACAAATGTAATCCCTTGCGTATTCCCCTGCTCCACCGCGGCTTCAAAAGTCGTGTCCTGATATTCATCACCGCCAAAGCTCATATTGACAGCTTCGGCTGTGTTATCGGAGACGATTTGATTTGCGGCGTCATCAATCGCCTGGCTGCTAAGCTCCGGAATAATGTAAATGATCACATTCGCGCCTGGCGCTAAACTGGCAATTGTTTCGACGTCGAGCGCGGTTTCATCCACATCGCCGTTGATTCCGCTGCCACCGTCCACTGATTCCCGGCTGATCGAACCGGTCCGGGTGATAGGAAAATAGGCAAAGAACGAGCTTAGATCGCTATCGGCAACATCTGAATCAATGATCACCGCCGCGGTATGTCCGGTTCCGTCATATCCGTGTTGAACCGGGAAATTAAAAGACCACGCCAGCGCCACCGGCGTGTAACCGCCATCCGGACCGGTAATTGGGCCGCGAATGGTATTGGTAACGATATTCACCCGGCGCGACATTTTGTGCGCAACAATGAGGTTATCCAGCCGCACTCCTCTGACGAGAGCGGCTAAGCCCTCTGGCAGCGTTGCCGGTGTTACGTTCATGTAATGCTCCTCATGAACTCCCTGACTAACGGAGTGTATTTCGGTTTTGAAAAAATTCTCAACCACGACGCTCGGAGCCGTCGCATGGATAATCAAGCGGTTGGCCGCCACGCTGGACACTTGGAACCCCGCTTTGTTCAACTCCGTGATGACGGTTTCGGCCTGGTCGCGAGTCGGTCCAAACCGCTCGGCGAACTGCGCCGGCGTCAGAAACCGATGGTAATTCGATGAGCCCGGATCGCTTAACTCGTCCAGCAATTGGTGGAGCTCGCTTTCTCGATTGAACCGAAGTGTAACTGCAACCGTCACCGGCGCCCCGGGCGAACGACGACCAAGGTCGGTGCCGTCGCGCAACCGCAAGACACTTGCTGCATCCAGAACGGTGCCACTATATCCTGTTTGCGCCGGAGCGCCGATAGTGAGTGCCAAACCAATGGCCAGCCATAATCCATGACAACGCATTTTTTGAATCCTTTCCCCTTTAGTCTCTGGTTAAGATGTTGCGCCCGATCATCTACTGATACCGGACGACAGATCTAAGATCGTTAGCAGGATCGACCGACTCCGTGAAGCGTTTTTTTATCGGTAACCGTGGAATCGGCAAGGAAATCGCGCGCCAACTCGCGACAAAAGGGTTTCGGGTTGTACTCACTGCGCGTGACTCGAAAGCCGGGACAAAAGCTGCCTCATCGATCAAAGGAGATATCGGATTTCTTGTGCTTGATGTCGCAGATGATCAGAGTATCACCCAGGCCGCTGAAAGTTTCGCCAAAGAATCGGATCGGCTCGATGTCCTGGTTAACAACGCTGGGATTTACCCCGATGAAGGCTTCGACATTCTCACGGTACCGAGGGAATTACTGACCGGGACCTTTCAGACCAATACCTTCGGCCCAATTAGAGTGATACAAGCTTTTCTTCCTTTTCTCAGCCGGGCGGATAAGGCTCGTATTATCAATCTCTCAAGCGGCTATGGTGAACTAGATGGCCTTTCATCCAGTGTTCCGAGTTATTGCCTTTCCAAGCTGACCCTGAACGGCGCCACGATCATGTTCGATCAAGCGCTCCGTAGTCGCGGTATCGCGGTCAACTCTGTCTGCCCCGGTTGGGTCCGAACCGATATGGGTGGCCCAAGTGCCTCCTTGTCCGTTGAGGAAGGTGCTGATACCAGCGTGTGGCTAGCCAGCGAGGCTCCCCATTCGTTGTCCGGAAAGTTTTTCCGTGGTCGCCGCGAGATTTCGTGGTGAGCCCGTGAAACGACAGGCGATCTTTTTGAACCATGAAATGGTTTGAGAGAAAAGGGCTGGTTCGCTGTCGACTTGCCGCGAAGCGGCTAAGACCATAGCCCAGGGCTATGGTCTATAGCCGCTTCACGGCAAATTGAAACTTACTGGCTGGCTAACTGGCGCCAGTTAGCATTGGCTGTGTCGATATTACTGTCGATATCTTTCTTGAAGTCTTTCAGAGCCCCCTGATTTCCGCAGACATACAGCTTCCCTTTGTACACCAGAAAAGCGTCAGGAACTTCAGTATCCGCCAGCACGCCGAGGGTTACCCCATAGGCACAGAATGCGCCATATTGCGGAGCATATCTGGCAGGGTCTTTCTCAAATTCGGCCTTATTGGCGGCAGAGGTAAATAGGTAGGTCGCGCTTTGATAGGTTGTCGACAAGTCAGAACTACCTTTGACCGCTTTTCTTTCTTTGAAGAAAGCGACAACGTCGTACCCTTTCAGTATGACTCCCTGGGAATCGAGGTTTTGTTTTGTTGCGCCTTGTTCCCCCTCGAGGAACACATTTTGTCCTGCCGGTTTCGGCAATTCCACCGCCAATTCGCGGGCAAGAACTTTTGCTGGGTAATGCTCGCTGGCGAAAACCGCACACGCCGTGAAGACGGTCGCGCAAAAAAGAGTCGTGGTAATGCGCCCGGACAGTTTAGTCGTGGATGGCATAAATCGCGCCTCCTAACTAAGGCTTTTTATACTAGCAATCTGCGTAAAAGGGAAACGGAATTTCCAGGCGCAAAACCAACCACGAATGGACACGAATTTACGCGAACGTACAAAGACTTAGCGAAGTCTAGTAGAGCCGCAAATCCTACGGAGCGACACACATCCGCGATGCGGATAGCGATAAGGATCTTGCCCCGCCGGAGCGCTTTTCTCGATTTAAAATGTCGACACTACGGATCCGCAGAGCCTTGACCTTTGTCGCGCTGCAGAGATTCCAGTATTTCGAGTCGAAGATGCTGAGCTGATTCATTGCTTGCATCCACAACGATCCCTTTCTCAACCGCGGTGAGGGCTAGTTTGGGTTGATGTTGCTCCAAAAGCATCTCAGCAATGCGCACGCACAGAGCTGAGTCTTTTGGCATTCGGGCCAGACCAAATGTCCGGAGAAAATCTGCCCGCTGCGGATTGTTTTCGAATTTTGCCAACGCTACATGCAATAAAGGATCTTCCGGGACCGATACCAATGTAGAGCGAAGCCATTCTTCACTCAGATCTGCGTTGGTTAAAAGCTCGTTATGTACCCAATCTATCGCTTTGGTTTTGCTTCCCGGAAATAGTGTTCGGTCGCCACCTGCGCCTAGGAACCATTGTATGAATCGGACGCCAGCCGGCCGGGCTTCCATTAAACTTCTCACCTCCTGGGTCAATTGCTGTCGACGTTGCTCGTCAACCGTCACTAACGAGCCATCGTCAGAGAATCGCAGTCCGATAGCAATTTCCGAGAGCCTTTCAACCGGGAGCCCCTCAGAAGTAACCCCGGGCGTCGAAGAGCTACTCCCAGGCTTTCTATCAGGGAGGTTCTTGACCTGTTTGGATAGCTCGGTTGGAGTGGTGAGATCCCAGAGCTTAGCCGTATTATCCGCGCTGCCAGTGAGAATTCGCGTGCCATCCCCGCAGAAGGCTGCGCATCGGACGGTGTCCTGATGATTAAAAACCGCGATTAGCTTGCCTGAGGCTATATCCCAGAGTCGAGCGATATGGTCGCTGCTCCCAGTCAGGATCTGCGCTCCATCCGGGCTGAACACGGCGCAGCGGACGGGCTCTGCATGAGCAAAAACCTGTATAACCTTTCCCATAGAGATATCCCAAAGATCCGCCGTCCCGTCCGCACAGGCAGTCAGGATTTGTGAGCCATCCGGGCTGAAGGCCACATGGTTCACGCTGTCCTCATGATTAAATGAAGCCACCGGATTACCTGTAGCCGCATCCCAAAGTCTGGCAGTCTTATCTACACTTGCCGTGAGAATCCGCCGCCCGTCGGGACTGAATGCCGCCGCGTTAACACCCTCATCATGGGCGAGGGTTAAGAGAAGCTTACCCGAGGCCAAATCCCAGAGTTTTGCCTTCTTATCGGAGCCAGCGGTCAAAATTCGCTCCCCATCAGGGCTAAAGGCCGCCGCGTTGACACTCTCCTCGTGTGAGAATGTGGCCAGGAGCCCACCCGTTTTGATCTCCCAGATTTTGGCAGTGCGATCGGCAGCGCCCGCCAAAATTCGAGAACCATCGGGACTGAAAGCCACGGCGTTGACACTCGCGTCATGCTGAAACGACCCGATAAGCTTTCCCGAGATTGCGTCCCAAAGCCTGGCTTTGCCGTCGGCGCCCGCTGTTAAAACACGGGTGCCGTCCGGGCTGAAAACGACATCATTCACGCCGTCCGAGTGGTCGAATGAAGCGATCAACTCGCCTATTCTCGCCTCCCAGAGTTTCACGGTCTTGTCCCAGCTCGCCGTCAACACTTGTGAGCCATCCGGGCTGAAAACGGCATCGTTCACCTCGTCCTGATGCGAAAACGACGCGATCAGCTTGCCTGATGTCATCCAGAGTTTTGCGGTCCTGTCCCAACTCGCTGTCACCATCCGTTCACCATCGGGGCTAAAAGCGACATGATAGACCACGTCTTGATGCGGGAGAGTAGCGATTAGTTTAGCCGATGCGGTCTCCCAAAGCTTGGCGGACTTGTCCGCGCTGGCAGAAATCACCCGGGTACCATCAGGGCTGAATGCCGCATAATAGACGCTGTCCTGATGGTTAAATGTTGCCAGGAGATTACCCGAACTCGCATCCCAAAGCTTGGCCGTCCTGTCTGCGCTAGTCGTCACAATCCGGGTTCCATCCGGGCTGAAGAGGGCAAAATAAACGATGCCTTGATGAGAAAAAGATGTGATCAATGCGCCCGATACTGCATCCCAGAGCTTGGCAGTCTTGTCCGCGCTTGCGGTAAGGATCCGCTTGCCATCAGGACTAAACGTCACTGCGTTCACGACGCCCTGGTGCGCTAAGGTCGCGATAAGCCGGCCTGAGCTTGCGTCCCAAACCTTCACTGTCTTGTCAGCACTCGCGGTCGCGATCTGAGCACCATCAGCACTGAAACTCGCATCAGTCACACTGTCCTGATGGTTAAACGAACTTAGGACCCGACCGGAGCCCGCTTCCCAAATCTTCGCTGTTTTATCCGCACTGGCGGTGATGACTCGCTTGCCATCAGGACTGAACTTCGCCGTATTGACTGCCGCATTGTGAGCGAAAGTCATGATCAGGCTTCCCGACCTTGTTTCCCAAAGTTTGGCCGTCTTATCCCAGCTTGCGGTCAGAATCCGCGTCCCACCGCCATCGAACGACGCATGGTAAACCACATCATGGTGAGCAAACCAACGGACCGGGAGCGGCCGGGCTTTTTCCCGGTGGGCAATCAGCTCGTGAAAGAACCGCTGAGAAACGACTTGATTGGTCGGATCGAACTTGATCGCGCGAGCTAAAAGAGCAATCGACTCATTCCACTCTTTTAGCTGAAACTGGCGCTCTGCCTGATTAAAACTCGCCCAGCTCGCCTGGCTCAACTGTTCTTTCAGCTTCGCCGCAATCTCCGCTTCAGATTTGAGGGCTTGAGCTTCGCTCTGGCGTTGACGCTCAGCGCGGAACCATTGCAACCCGGCAAATATCGCCAGCCCGGTTATGGAGGCCAAAATCGTATAACGAATCCTGTCCTGGACACGCCGGCGTCTTCTTCTTTCGGTGATACTCGCGCGGACATAATTGATCGCTTCCAGGCTCAACGACTCCTCGAAGTCTTTGACCAGTTTTTCGCCTTCGGCTAGCGCAAGACCAGGGCGGAGCAGATCATCCTTTTGTTTGCCGCGATTGTCCCAGAGCTGGAGGCTCGCATCCAGGCGGTCGCGCATCCGCAAGAAATCGCGATTCTCTTTCAACCACGCTTTGACCCGTTGCCACTCACGAAGGAGCGCCTCATGAGCAACAGTGACTGTCATCTCCCCTTGCGGATCCGTATCCGCCACCAGCAGCCGTTCCTTGATAAAGAGATCAACAAACGCGCGCGCATCCGCATCATGATCGGTCGATATAACAAAATCGCGATAAGGTACGGTTCGCCGATTCGGTACTTCTTCTTCGCCTTGGCCTAGCGTAACCAAGCGCCGCATGATCACAGGAAACGCTGCTTGCTCATGCGGTTGTAAAGTGTTGAACACAGCCTCGGCGTGTTTAGCCAATGCCCCCTGCAGTTCGCCGAGCTGGCGATAGTCCGACCACCGAAGCAGGTCGTCACTCCGGGCCGCCTGCGCTTCATAAAGAAGTGACAAAACGTGTTCCAACAACGGAAGCGATTCCGGTGTAACGGTGGCAACCTCAGCCAGGGCTTGATCGAGACGTTGACCTGACGCTTGATCCTCCTCGAACTGTAGACCGGCCGCTTCGGCCGGTAACCGGATCATGTTGCCAATCTCATTTCCACTCGGCGGCCGGAGGTCTACTTTTCCTGCCGGTCTGCTAAGCTCGATCAAATCAGGGAATTGCTGATACGAAGGGTAGAAATCGCTCCTTAAAGTCCCGACGACAAAGACCCGGCCACTGCGGGCCAGACCCGCAATAGTGGCAACGTATTTCTGCTGAACGTCTGATGAGAAACTGCTGGTGAACAGTTCTTCTAACTGGTCGATCACTAATGCTAAACGCGCTCTGGGGAGCTCAAGTCTCTCCCGCTGGTCCCGAGCTGTCTCTGCATCCGCAGGCCGGCCTGCCTCCCTGAACTGGCGCTCTTTTTCCGTCAGGTAGTGAGTCTGTTCAATTTTCCATTCCCGCGCCGCGTGATCGAGAGCGTCGCGAAGTCGCAGCGCGATGCTATCAGCATGTTCTCTTAGCTCCGCTGCCAAATCTCGCACGGCATCTCCTGATTCCGGATTTTCGAGAGCCGGCAGCGCTGATGACTCAAGCAGCGCGCTGGCCAACGTGTCAAAACAATCGCTATCACGTCCACCAGCTCCCGGTCTCGTAACCGCCCGGCGCCAGAGGCCGATTCCTTCAATCGTCTCTGGTTGGGTTAACAATGGAAGCACACCAGCCCGCACCAACGAACTCTTACCGGAACCGCTCGGACCAACAACCAGTACGAACGGCCTGTGCTCGCTGAGCTGGGCTTCCAACGCCTCGAGTACTGCTCCGATCTCCTTAGTTCTACCGTGAAAGATCGGTGCATGTTCAAAATCAAAAACCTCGAGGCCACGAAACGGGTTTTCTTTCCAACGCCGAGGCCGGCTCCGGCGCGCCATCAACAAACGTTCGCGTTCGCCGGAAATCTGCGTGAAAAGAAAATCTCGAAAATGTTCTCGAAATAGCCGTTCAAACTCTTCCAGACTCCTGTAACTATTGAACGCACCAATAAACTTGCCCTCGCCATCTCTGCTCCAAGTGCTAAGAAACTCTTCTAACGCTTTCCATTGGTTGAGGAATTCTTCGAGTTTTTCCGGTGCATCAACCGGTGGATTAGGCCGGCTCCGGTTCCGATAGACCTGCAGCGCCGGGACTCCAGGCGTCGTCTTGTGTTGCTCCTTTGCCCACCCAAGTTCAAACTCCGTTCCGGACCGGGGTTCGCTGCCGTCCGGCATCCTGAAACGAGGATGCAACTTTGTCCCCAGCCGGGACCAGAGGATACAAATAACTAAGTCAAATTGCGCTGGGTTTGGAATCTGATCTTGATACCCGAGATCCGAAGAAAATCGCTGATACTCCCAAAAATAAGGACAAAGAACTAACTCGCAGCCCGTCACTTTCGTGTCCGGCAAAACCGAAGACCGTTCCTCCCGAAGAAAATTTGAGTATTGCACGCTGACCGGGATGCCGAATTCTTCGGCCGTGGACCGTAACAAGCGGTCTGCAATTGATCGCTCGGCTTTAACGTCTCCTGGTGATGAGACGAACACCCGGATTATCTTCATTACGCTGCGGAAACGGTGCCGGCCTGCTTAACCCTGCCTTTCAAACGGCCCTACGCGCCCCCAAACTAGCCTCGCTGCTCTTCCCGCTAAACAACAGTTTCTCAAATCGCAACCACCTCACGCAAAGCAATTTTTGCACCTTGTGGAGCGCTGCCTTCCCGCACCCGGGAGCGGCTGGATAGTCTCAAGTAATCAGTGTGTCAGTAATCAGTTTCCAGTAGCGATTATCGATGAAACCAGTCATTACTGAACACTGACCTACTGGTTACTGATTACTTCTCCCCTCCCCATGGACATCCAACGCCTTGGCTCCCGACCTTCAGGCAAAGGCCCGGCCGAGTACTTTACCGGCACGGTCCGCATTGATCCTCTATTCGATCCACGGCCTCCGGCGCGAACATTCGGCGCCGGCGTCACATTCGAACCCGGCGCTCGTACCGCGTGGCACACCCATCCACTGGGGCAGACTCTGATCGTAACCGCGGGCTGTGGCTTGGCCCAGCGCTGGGGAGGCCCAATCGAGGAAATCCGTCCGGGAGACGTGATCTGGTTTCCGCCCGGTGAAAAACATTGGCACGGCGCGACCCCGACGACCGCCATGACGCACATCGCCATCGTGGAACAACTCGATGGCAAGTCCGCCGATTGGATGGAAAAGGTCAGCGACGAACAATACGAAGGTCGTTAGCGGTTGATCAGCCGAAGCGGTCGTCCCCCGTGGAGCGCTGCCTCGCTTGCGAGGCCGACGGCGTAGAATCAAACGATGGATCAAAACCCCGACAATTGTTGACTGACCCGGGGTCAGTCAGCGAATCCGATTCTGAGCCGAAAGTCGCAAAAATGATCAGAAGTCGTTTCGCTACTGGGAAGCAGGAATCGGCTTTCCAGGTTTGATCGTATAATACGAACTCCTCACCAGCTACCGTAGAACCATCGGCAGATAAGCTCCTGCCGTTGTACCAGATCCACCGAAAGGTTCTGCAATCAGCAAGTTATTGGCACGTCTTTCGCTTACCTAAAAACTGCCGACCCCGCTTAGAAATAATTACATGAAAGTCAGAACCAACTTTGGGCACCTTATCGTCGCCGCGCTCGGAGTTACACTTTGCCTCGCCGATACCATGTCAGCGGGTGAACGTCCTAAAAACACTCACACCCAGGATCAAAAAGGCGGGGCTTTAGTCGGGCGGTTAAGCGGAACTTTTGGGGACCAGGTAGTGTATGGCGCCGGTGAAACCGTCAAGTTAACACCCTTGTTCGCGTCCGGTGGCCAGGCCATAACAATCAAAACCGATGCCGACGGCCGGTTCGCATTCGGCGGTTTGCCGCCCGGTGAGTACCAACTTGATACCCAGCTGAATTGGACCACGACCTACGTCGAGGTATGCGATGACGGATCTACCGAGCGGATGTATGCCGATCATTGGAAACAGGTGGTTGCTCGGATGCAAATCAAAGCTGGGCTCACCGCGCACGTGACAACTTTTAGTGAGGGCCAAACGCGCAACGCGTTCTATGCCTACGGTGGTACCCTCTCCAGACCTCACCATCCGCTGGTGAGCGATGATTGACTCGCCTGAGGCTCGTCAATCAATAGCAGATAGCAAATGCCGCCGGTGATCCGGCCGATCTAAGATGATGTCTATTTGCTATTTGCGTTTCGGTAGCGAGGTAGTACCGCAAGTCGCAACCTGAGCACTGCAACCCGCAACGCAGGCCTTTTGAACTCAGAGTTTTGGCACTCATCATGGTTTGTCTTTCACCGAATGACGTCGCGCCCGCCCCAACACCAGTACGGCACCTTCTAAATGGAACCCCTGACGAAAAAAGACAAAAATCGCGGAGGCGAAGGTCACAGGCATGGGCCAAACCACCAGCCAAAATAAGGGTTGTTCGCTCAGCGCGGCTTTAGCCACGCCTAAAATCGCAGCCATGCAGCTGCCAATCCAAACAATGAAGTCGTATTTAGCATTCATATCTTTTCGAATACGACGAACAACGCCGCAGCCTCAGGACATTCTCTCTGCCGAGCCTCGAGCAGAGGACGCAGAGGAAGCAACGGATGACAGATAACGGGACTTAGTGAAAACGGTGCGCTGAGTAGTTCCCGGGAGCCGCCTGGTTCATACGCTCCTAAATCGCACCCGTGTCTGGGAAAAATACGCGGGGTTCAGCGAAGACACGCCAAAGCGGCTACCCTCCAGTCGGCGGTGATCAGCAACCCATCACGACAGAATCTTCCCGTTGCGTCCTCCGCGTCCTTTGCACGAGGCTTTCCTATCTACCCGTCCACTTTGGGGTCTGTTTCGTGATGAAGGACTCGACACCAAGCCGGAAATCTTCGCTCTGATAACTCTGTTCGATCACGTCGTTGAAATTTGCCGACTGTAACTTTTCATGTAACCGGCGAACCGCTTCCTTGGCTGCCCAGATGGTCAGCGGAGCGTTCTGAGCAATTCGTCCGGCGACTTCACGAGCGCGGGCTAACACATCCGATGGCTCGAGTACTTCATTGATTAACCCGGTCGCATACGCTTCCTCACTTCCCATTAACCTAGCTGTCAGCAGAAGCTCTTTAAACCGGCCAGGACCAATCAGAAAAATCAAACGCGCTGAATTCGGCAGGGACAAACAATTACCCAATGTCTTCGCCATCGGATAACCGAAACGCAGATTCTTACCTCCGATCCGTAGATCGCAAGCGGTCGCTAACGCTGCTCCTCCACCGGTGCACGCACCTGCGATCGCGGCAATGGTTGGCACCCGGCAACGCTCCACGATACCAACTACCCGCTCGATTCTCTCTTCGTAATCGATCCCGCCCTTCCCATCCTTGATCCCTTGCAACAGGCTAATATCCGTGCCGGACGCGAACGCGGATGAATCTACCCCGGCAAATATAATAGCTTTGATTTCACCCTTTTCGTTTGCCTCGGCGCACAAATCGTAAACCGCTTCGTACATCTCAAAGGTCACAGCATTCCGCACCTCGGGACGGTTGAATTTTACCTCCGCGATGCCCTCGTTTCGGTCGATGATGATGTCTGCCATATTGGTTTAGTAAGCAGTAAGCGGTAAGCGGTGGGTCCGAAATCAGTGTGGCTCGGCTTACGTCGTCTGTACTGCTTACTGCTTACTGCTTACTGCTTACTGCTTACTGCTTACTGCTTACTATCCCTTCCCTCTCCATGCGCTCCACGTCCTCGGTGCTAAACCCGATCTCGGCCAGGATCTCGCGTGTATGCTGTCCTAGGACGGGGGCGCCTTGCCGGACGTCGGCGGGAGTTCGGGAAAATTTCACGGGCGCTCCCAGCGTCTTTACTCTTCCGAGGGTTTGATGCGGCACTTCGGTTAACATGTTTCGCGCCTGGGTCTGTTCGTTTTCCAGGACCTCTTTCATATTGTATATCGGGCCCGCAGGTAAGCCGGCTTTCTCGAACCGAAGTAGCCAATCGGCCGACGTTCGCCGGCGGAAGTAAGGTTGCAGTACTTCAGTCAGTTCATCGAGATGATCCATCCGATCGGCATTTTCTTTGAACCTCGGGTCACCCGCTAACTCCGCGGCTTCAATGACTTCGATCAAACGCAGCCAATTCGCTTGGTTGGCTGCGCCCACGGTGATCCAGCCATCGGCAGTCGGAAAGGCTTGGTACGGCGCGCTCATGATATGGGCTGAGCCGGTCGGCCTAGGCGATTGCCCCGTCGCCAGAAAGATCGCGGAATGGAAATAAGTTTGCACAATGCCGGCCTCGAACAGGGAGGTATCAACTAACTGGCCTTTGCCGGTCTTGAGCCGGTAGGTATAGGCGGCCAGCACGCCCATGGCGCCAAGAATACCGGCCGTGATATCTGTGACCGGTGGGCCGACCTTAACCGGCGTCTCATCGTGTCGATTGCCGGTGATGCTCATCAAGCCGGACATACCTTGAGCCACGAGATCAAACCCACCCCGCTCCGCGTAAGGGCCCGTACGGCCGAACCCCGACAACGAACAGTAGATCAGGCCGGGATTCAGCTTCTGAGCATCTTCGTACCCCAAGCCGAGCCGTTCCATGGTACCAAGCCGAAAGTTTTCAATCAGGATATCGGTTCCCTGGATCAGTCTTTTCACGATCTCAACGCCTCGGGGGGACTTAAGATCAACCGCAATCCCGCGCTTGTTCCGGTTCAATATCAAAAACGCGGCGGATTCCTCTTTAATGCGAGGGGGCACCATTCTCCGGGTATCGTCGCCGCCGGCGATCTTCTCCAACTTGATCACCTGGGCGCCCATATCAGCCAGCATCATTCCGCTGACCGGGCCGGCCATGACGTGCCCCAGTTCGAGCACCTTAACTCCTTGCAGCGGACCAAAGGCGGTTGTCATACAAAAAGAATATTCACCACAAAGACACAAAGAACACGAAGGACAGAAATATTCACAACAAGGCCGCGAAGGCCTCAGAGATCAATCCTTGTCAGGGTGCAGCGGTGGCTCATCAGCACGAGAGGCGACACACAGGAACTCCGCCGAGGGCTTCATCTTTGTGACCTTTGTGCCCTTGTTGTGAAATTATTCTGTCTTTGGAGTCTTGCAGTCCGGGCCTCGTTGAACGGTTGGCTTGTTATTCGTGTGACTTAATTGCATTTCCGACTCTTAAAGTGCAGTTTGTGAGCGCCCTTATCATGCCGGAAGTCGATCGCTACAAACAATATGAAGTGCTTCGGCGTGAAGATGG
>JAFAIO010000537.1 GCA_019236675.1 Verrucomicrobiota bacterium | reverse complement strand
CGAGGCTCCCAAGAGACTCCCGGATTTTGGCGGAGGACTTGGTGTGTACATGCTGAACGGTGTCGTTATGACATGGAGCGCGCCGAGCCGTGGTCTATCGCGCGGCCCCGGCTCGGCGCGCTTTACTGGCCCTTCGCGCTGATTGGTTAGGGTTCGAGCGATAATCCCTGGCGCTATCGCGGGATCTTTCGGGAGCCTCGCCCCACCAATCCTTTCTTTGCGTTCTTTGAGCTCTTTTGCGGCTATTCTTCTTCTCACCCTTGGAACCGCATTTCTGGCAACCCCTTCACCCCCGGCTCGAATGCAAAAAGGCTGCCGGCTTGCGGCTGTTCCAGAAGTTGTTTCTCGGACAGGCCTTTGGACGCCGAGGTTACGTAGATCGTATCCAATCCCGGCCCACCAAACATTGGGCAGCTCGGCTGTTGGACAGGCATTCTGACGGTTTGGTCCAGCTGTCCCCTCGGATCGTAACGTCTAACTTCCCACGCGCCCCACACTGAAAGCCAAAAGTAACCTTCAACATCAACCGTTGCTCCGTCCGGAACTCCGTCAGTTGAAGGAAGCTCGATAAAAACGCGGCGATTTGAAATCTGACCCGAGGTGACGTCAAAATCCCATGCCCATACAGTCCGTTGAGCGCTATCTGAATAGTAAAGAGTCCGGCTGTCAGGACTCCAGCAAAGCGAGTTAGAGATCGTAATTCGGTCAACCAGCTGTTGGCAGTCCAAATTTGTGTCTAACCGAAACAACCCGCCGCTCGGCTCCTTTTCCAGGTCATCCATACTACCGACCCAAAACCGGCCCTGGCGATCCACCTTTCCGTCGTTGAACCGATTGTGGTGCGGGTGACCAGGCGGGAGAACAACGGGAGTAGCCTGGCCCGTGGTTAGATCGAAGAAATAGAGACCGGATCGCAGCGCTATCACGAGTCCGCCTTTTTCTCTCAGCGCTAACGATCCGATGACTTCGGAGGTCGGCCAGTTTTCGTCCTGGCTGGTCGCCGGATCGAACCGATGGATTAACCGTCCTTTGATATCCACCCAATAAAGGCGTTGTTCGGTTACGTCCCAATACGGGCCTTCGCCCAAAATCGCTTTGGCGTCACAGACGCATTCGACTCTCATGTGAGGGGAAAAACCAATTATAGCCGCAAAATGGCCGCGCCTGCAACGCGGAGTCGCTAGGGATAAGCTTCCGCTGATCCAGGCTTGTCGAAGCGCAGGCGAAACAGATGCAAAAACGGATGAGGGGGAGATCATCTCTAGCGATTCGGCGGAGCAGTTCCCTAACCCTGTCAAATTTTGTATTCTTTCTTGGCAGTTCGCCATTCCACTCCGGAACCCCGTAGCTTAGAGTTAGCACTTACTCCCTCCCGGGAAGAGCAGTAAACCTCCCTTCTTTTCTCGTCATGGTAAGACATTCCCTCATTTCCGTTTTTTACTCGGCGTGCTCCGGCGTGTATTTCGGTTCCGCTATCGCGCCCGCGTCGTTTTTAGTATCCGTACAGCTTTCAACCCAAAGCCGAAATCTGCGAAATCTGCGGATTTTAAATCTTTCGGGATGGGACTTAACTTGGAGGCGTTCGATTTCGCCGGGACGCCACTCCTTCGATCTCCCGGGTTAACCGATTGTGTGAGTTTCGCAGATGTTTTTGCATCGCTTGTCTGGCTGAGTCAGGGTTTCTCGAAGCAAGCGCTTTAACCACCAGCCGATGTTCCGCCAGGGCCTGTCTCCAAGTGCTTTTGTTCTCAAAATGTCTCTCGAATTGCAGTCCCAATGGAGAATGACGAGCGTCAAACAGCTCTGCCACAATGCGAACCAGGACGCCGTTCCCGGCGGTCTCGGCAATATAAAGATGGAATGCTCGATCGGCTGGGAGATAGGACCCTTGGCTATTCAGGTCAGGATCCATCGTTTCCAGGATGTTCTCCATTTCTCGAACTTGGGGAGCTCGGATGTGGCGCGCGGCCATGGCCGCGGTTTCACCCTCGATGGCGATGCGCGCGCGCATAATTTCTAGCGGTCCCTCGCTGGGTGCATGGTAGGGGAAAGCACGTTGCGGTTTGCATACGAACACACCAGACCCCGTCCGTACTTCGACCAGACCTTCCACCTCAAGAGCAATCAAAGCTTCTCGGACCGACGGACGCGAAACCTTAAGTTGTTGCGCTAGTTCGCGCTCAGAGGGTAAGCGTGAACCGCTGGGGAATTCACCGTTTTCAATGTGAGTGCGAATCTGGAGAGCAATCTCTTGATAAATGCGACGAGGTGATATGACGCGAAACGCCATTATCAGGAGAGTAGCATTCAGCCGGCGAACGAGAAAAGTTTTTGTATAAGTGCGAAAAGTAGTGGGCGCAGACTGGTAGGGCGAAAATCTCGGGTGCGCTGCTGATTTGCCATCTACGTAGCACTTCATCGCGCCGGATTTGAGCCGCGGAGTGGGGGGGCATGTATATGCGCGATAAGCCGCTCCACGAAGGCTCAAATCCTGCGCGGACAGGCGTAATCTGCGCGGTGCATCCACGGGCGCGCCGAGATTTTCGCCCTACCTTGACACTGCCGGTGTCTTCTACTATCGAGGGGTCAAGTGGTAAGACCAATTTTGCACCATGCTAAGTATTGAACCTTACACCATCGGCATTGGCGATCGTTTCGCGCAGCAGGGTCGCGCTCAGCTCCAAGCGCTGGTTCAGGCGAAAACAGTTGGGATTGATGTTTTTCCGGTCTGGAACAAGTCGTATCGGGAACATAACTTAATCAAAACCAAGCCGGCGGACGTGCGAGCCGAAGCGGATGCCGCGGTGAAGGCGCTGGGCTGGACCGGCTCCTATTACGTAGATGCCGATCATATCGGTCTTAAGAACGTGGAAGGGTTTATTTCGGCGAGCAATTTTTTCACTATCGATGTCGCAGATTTTACCGGCCAGTCAGCCGGCACCGACGCCGAAGAAGGTTTCGTTAAGACGGCGCGCCGCTTTGGTAAAACGCTTACCATCCCCGGTATCGACCGCCCGTTCGAAATCGGTGAAGAGGGTCTGCGGGCTGCGGCTCGCAAGTTTCAACTCGCCATGCAGGAAGCAGGTCGCATTTACCGCGCCATCGTTACCCAAAAAGGAGAGGCCAGGTTCGTTACCGAGATCTCGGTAGACGAAACTTTCTCGGCCCAGACACCGGTGGAGCTCCTGCTCATTTTAGCGATGATCCAAATCGAGGGGATCCCAGTGCAAACAATCGCTCCAAAGTTCACCGGGCGTTTCAACAAGGGAATCGATTACCGCGGCGATCTGGCGCAGTTTGAGAAAGAGTTCGATGAAGATTTGTCGGTTATTGCTTTTGCCATCCGGGAGTTCGGCCTTCCGCCGACATTGAAACTCAGTGTCCACTCCGGGAGCGACAAGTTTGCGTTGTATCCGATCATCAACCGGCTGATCAAAAGGAAGAACGCGGCTTTGCACGTTAAGACCGCAGGGACTACTTGGTTAGAAGAACTAATTGGGCTGGCAGAAGCCGGTGGCGACGGACTTGAAATCGCGAAAGAAATTTATCGCCAGGCATTCGCCAGGTTCGATGAGCTCAGTGCGCCGTACGTCGCCGTTGTAGATATCGATAAAGACCAACTACCTGTTCCTGAGACGGTCGCAGCCTGGGACTCGAAGACTTACACCGAGACGCTTCGCCATGTGCAAACTTGCCAGAGTTACAACCCTAACGTTCGGCAGCTTTTGCACGTCGCCTTCAAAGTCGCGGCGGAAATGGGTGAAAGGTTTGTTCAAGCATTGGAAGCAAACGAGCCGGTTATCGCCCGCAACGTGACGGTGAATCTGCTCGAGCGGCATATTAAGCCGATCTTTGGCTAGGCCATTCAAGCCATGGAATACCGCAAGCTAGGGAATACCGGACTCGAGGTGTCTGTTCTGGGTTTTGGTGCGTCCTCTCTCGGCGGCGTTTTCCACCAAGTCGATGTTGCCGACTGTGTTCAGACCGTATGGGCAGCCCTTGATGGAGGTATTAATTTCTTCGACGTGTCCCCCGCTTACGGCGAGACGCTGGCAGAAACCAATCTGGGAGCGGCGCTCACGGGAATTGCTCGTGATCGCTATTATCTCGCAACCAAGGTGGGGTCTTATAGTGAAGCGAAAGGAGACTACGACTATTCAGCAGCACGCACCGAACGCAGCCTGCATGAGAGCTTAAACAGACTCGGCGTGGACTACGTGGATCTAATTCAATGTCACGACATTGAGTTCGCTGATCACCGGCAGATCGTGGACGAAACCCTTCCAACCCTGCACCGCCTGAAACAGGAAGGATTAGCTCGTTTTATAGGGATTACGGGTCTGCCGCTCCGAGTTTTCCCGAATGTTCTGGATGTGATTGGAGCAAACACAGTCGATACCATCCTTTCCTTTTGTCATTACGAGTTGAATGACGACTCTTTGCTTGGGCTGATACCCTACCTGGCGAAGAAAGGAGTTGGTGTCATCAATGCGTCTCCAACCGGGATGGGGCTCCTTACTCCCCAAGGCGCGCCCTCTTGGCATCCGGCAGGTGGGGTGATCATCGAAGGCTGCCGGAAAGCGGTCGAATATTGCCAGAGGCGAGGGATCAATATCTTGAAACTAGCTATCCAGTTTGCCTGCTCGCAGCCCGATATCGCGACCACGCTCGTCAGCACGGCGCGCCCGAGTAATATCCGGGACAACATCGCTTACGTCGGGGAAGCCCCGGATGAAAGTCTGCTTGCCGAGGTGCTGGAGGTGCTTAAACCCATCCACAATTTCAACTTTACTCGCGGCCGGTTAGAGCATCGCGACTTGTTGGTGGGCCCGGCTGACGAATCGAATAGCTCTGCTACGGCATGAAAGCAATCCGTCTGGAAGAACCTGGCCGTTTCACCCGGATCAGCCTTGAGCCTGTAACTGCGGTCCTTCAACCCGATGAGGCGCTGGTGCGGGTGCACCGTATCGGCGTTTGTGGCACTGACATCCATGCTTTCAGGGGTGATCAACCTTTTTTTACCTATCCTCGAATCCTTGGGCATGAGCTCGGCGTCGAGGTATTGGAGTTGGGTGGATCCGCCTTCGCAAGCTATGGCGCGACAGGGCCTGCCGAAGGATTTGGACCCGGCGGATATTGTGCGGTTGAGCCATACCTCAATTGTGGCGCCTGCATCGCGTGCCGCCAGGGGAAGCCGAATTGCTGCGTTAGATTGTCTGTGCTTGGTGTCCACGTCGATGGCGGGATGCGTGAAACCCTGATTGTTCCGATCCGAAAACTCCATCCGTCAAAGAACCTGACTCTGGATCAGCTGGCCCTGGTCGAGACGCTGGCGATTGGATGCCATGCGGTGGACCGGGCCGGCTTGGAAAAAGGAGAATTTGTTTTGGTGATCGGAGCCGGACCGATCGGGCTTGGGGTGATGCAATTCGCCATCGAGGCCGGAGCCCAGGTCATCGTCTTGGATATTAATGCTCAGCGTCTCGAGTTTTGCCGCCGGCGGCTTAACGTTCCGTATGTGATCGATGCTTCCCGCGAAAATGTGTTGGCGGCGTTAGCAGAGATAACGACCGGCGATTTGCCGACCGCCGTTTTCGATGCCACCGGCAATGGACGATCGATGGCTAGCGCTTTTGAATACCCTGCCAACGGCGGGCGCTTGATTCTTGTGGGTCTTTTCCAGGGTGAAATCACTTTCAATGACCCTAATTTTCATCGCCGCGAGCTGACGATCCTGGCCAGCCGGAACGCCCGCCCGGATGATTTCACGCGCATCATTGCCCTGATCGAAGCGAAACGGATCGATACCTCCCCCTGGATTACGCATAGAGCCCGGCTGAGCGATGTGGTGACGGAATTTGCGCTTTGGACGAAGGCTGAGATCGGGGTGATCAAGGCGATGATCGAGGCGTAACGCCATTTCGTCCTCGTCCTCGACAGCGTTGGTAGGGGAGGCTCCAAGATCTATCCAGCTGCTCGGCTTATTTTCTCTAGGCGAAGCGTTTGGCGAGAAGCGGACTGCGATTCCAGCTTGACGGGCTGGAAGCCTAAGGTATAGGCAGAAGGTAAATTTGGTCTTACCAGTGAATTGGTCAGACCAATTTTTTCAGGACCAAGTTAATAGCCATGACGGTTGCCCCCGAAATGCCCGCGTTCCCCTACGTTCACCTCCGCGTGTCGTTGGTAAGCGTTCGCGTTTCGTTTTGTTCAGGTGAGCCCGATTAAATCGATCCCCAATGGGTTTGAGGCGTTACCCGGATTAAGAATCCGCTTGCCTCAAATTCGGGAATTCATTACGGACTTTCCCTGTACCCTTGTTTGTAGAGGCGTTATCGCTTATTTAAGAACCGTCCGGTATGGCAGGCGCCGGCCTTGCCGGAAGAAAAGCCATAGTTGCGGCGTCTTAATTAGCAAGCTCACCCCCAAATGAAACTCTTCAGCTCGTTTCTGAGCTCCCGAACCCTTATTGGGCTAGCAGGAGCGATTTCTGTGGTCGGTTTGGTGCCGTCAATGCCAGCCGCGGATAAACCGACTATTCCGATCATCGTTAAGGATACGACGTCATTCTATTGGCAGATCGTATTGGCCGGTGCTCGTAAAGCCGGCCAGGATCTCAACGTCAACGTACCAGAGCTCGGAGCTCAGTCGGAATCCGATATTAACGGCCAAATCTCGATTCTGGAGAATGCCGTTTCCGGAAACCCGGCTGCGATCGTGATCTCCCCGACTCAGTTTGCCGCCTTGGGCAAGCCGGTTGATGAAGCCGCCAAAAAAGTCAAAATCATCGGGATTGATTCGGCCGCCGACTCAAAGGCATTCACGTCGTTCTTGACCACTGACAACGTCCAAGGAGGTCGGGTGGCCGCGGATGGTTTGGCGGCGGCGATTGCCGCGAAATATGGGAAGCCGGAAGGCCAAGTGGCATTGATTACATCGATTCCCGGCGTTGGTTCCCTGGAACAGCGAAAGCAGGGTTTTAAAGAGCAGCTCGCTGCCAAATACCCGGGGTTGAAGCTAGTCGACGAAAAATACGGGGACGGCAAGGCCACCAGTGGGTTGAATATTATGACCGACCTCATCACGGCCAATCCTGACTTGCGCGGGGTGTTTGCTTCGAACCTGATTATGGCGCAAGGGGCCGGTCAGGCGATCGCTGAAAACAAAGCTGCGGAGAAAATCAAACTCGTCGGTTTCGATAATGACGACAAGCTGGTTGGGTTCCTAAAGGATGGAACGATCGTCGCATTGGTGGTACAAGATCCCTACCGCATGGGTTACGACGGCGTTAAGACCGCGTTAGCGGCATCCAAGGGAGAGCAAGTGCCTGCCAATGTCGATACGGGCGCAAACCTGATTACCAAGGAGAATATGAATACTCCTCGGTCTCAGGAGCTCCTGAATCCAAAAGTGAAATAGGGGAGCGGTTCCCTAGTAGGTAAGCACTAGCGGGAGTTGCCGATGACCCCGGCACAGAATGGCAAAGACCAAGCGACAGGCGCGGTGGCGACCGCCGCGCCTTTGCTGGTCCTCAAAAAGCTGGATAAGCGATTTGGCGGAACACACGCGCTCAAGGCGGTTGATCTCGCCTTTGAGACGGGTGAGATCCATGCCATTGTCGGGGAGAACGGAGCCGGCAAATCGACCCTGATCAAGCTGCTAACCGGTGTGTATCCGCGGACGAGCGGTGAAGTTTTTTGGGAAGGGAAGCCGGTTGCGCTGGCGACCCCACATGAAGCAATCGCCCTGGGCATCAACGCGGTCCATCAGGAAGTTGTTCTCTGCCCGCATCTGTCGGTGGCTGCTAACCTCTTTCTCGGTGATGAGAAAGTGCGGTATGGTCTGCTAGAGCACGGCGCCATGGTACGGGCCGGGCAGAAAATTCTTGACGATATCGGGTTCCACCTGCCGGCGGCTGCGCTTCTATCCACGCTAACCATTGGTCAACAGCAATTGGTTGCTACCGCACGCGCTGCGACCCGTGGTACCCGGTTTCTTATTTTTGACGAACCAACCGCCTATCTTACCCGAAGCGAAGCTACTCAATTATTCGCCTTGATCCAACGTCTCAGGGCTAACGGCGTCACCATCGTTTATATTTCACACCGGATGGAAGAAGTCTTCCAGCTGGCCGATCGGGTTTCGGTTCTGCGCGATGGGCAATTGGTAGGCACACAAAAAGTGTCCGAGACCAACGAAAAAGCGCTGATTACCCTGATGATCAATCGGGCGATCGAGCAAGTGCACTATAAAGAGTCAGTTCCTTTCGGGAACGAGATCTTGCGCACGGAGAAACTGTCCGGAAAAGGGTTTCAGGACATCTCGATTCGGGTACGGGAAGGAGAAGTGATTGGGCTCTATGGCCTCATCGGCGCTGGCCGGAGCGAATTCGTGCAAAGCCTGTTCGGGCGCTTCCCTAAAACCGGAGGCCAGATTTTCTGGGATGGCAAACCGGTCGAGATCAGACGGGAAAAACACGCCATCTCGCGGGGGATTGCCCTGGTGCCCGAGAGCCGCCGCGATCAAGGACTGTGTTTAAATCTCGGGGTCGGTCTCAACCTGAATCTGCCGATCTATCACCGCCTGTCCAAAGTCAGTGTAATAAACCCCTTTGCGGAGACCGCCGCTGCGGACAAGCAGATACGCGACGTACAAATCAAAACGGCATCCCGGGACACTCTGGCGTCGAGTCTGTCCGGAGGTAACCAGCAGAAGATCGTGCTTGGCAAGTGGCTGAACCACGGAGCGAAACTCTTTATTTTTGACGAGCCAACCACTGGTGTTGACGTGGGAACTAAGGCTGAAATTTATAAGCTGTTAGCCCAACTATTGAAGGCGGGTGCGGGCGTTATCCTGATTTCTTCCTATCTGCCGGAGGTGTACGACCTTTCGGATAGTCTGCATGTGTTCCGTCGCGGCCGGTTGGTGGCGACCCACGACAGTGCGCACCAGAGTGAGAAAGCCTTACACGAAACCATTTTAACCCAGGCTCTGGGGGTATAGCCAAGTCAACCCGAATGCCCGAACAGCGCAGTGAGATCGACCTAAAATGAGTGTACAAGCGCCAGACGAAGCCCGGCAGATGGCCGCGACCAAAAAAAGGGCCCAATTTTCTGCCCTCCTTGGATTGACTTTGGTAGCGCTCCTGGCGCTGATGTGGATCCTTTTGGCGTTTAGCACCAGGGCCTTCTGGACTTACGGTAATATTAGCAACCTGATGCGACAGGGCACCGTAGTCGCGATTCTCGCTATTGGCGAAACCTTTGTCATCATCACGGCGGGAATCGATCTGTCAGTCGGTGCGGTCGTCGGGTTCAGCACCGTGATTATTGCTCTGTTGCTGGGAAGTGGTGTTCCGGTTCCGCTGGCTATCCTCATCACCCTGCTGGGCGGGTTGGTTATTGGTGCATTCCACGGTTTCGGCATCACGAAGCTTGGTCTGCCCCCATTTATTATGACGTTAGCGACCCTCACCGCCATCCCTAACATCGGGTTCCTTATTACCAATGGAGCAACCATCCAGATCCAGAACGATGCCTTCTCGAGTTTCTCGACGGGAGACTTTCTCGGTGTCCCGAATCTTTTCTGGATGGTGATTGTTGTCGCCATTCCTGCGTACATTCTCCTTCATCATAGCCGGTACGGTCGTTACCTGTTTGCCGTCGGTTCAAATAGGGAAGCGGCTCGCCTCTCAGGCGTGAATACCGTGGGCATAGTCTATATGGCCTACATGGTGTCTGGGCTGTGCGCGGCTTTTGCTGGAGTCTTAACCTCCATACGCCTTACGTCCGGAAGCGCGATCCATGGTCAGGGCCTGGAATTGGAAGCGATCGCTTCCTCAGTGATAGGCGGCGCGAGCCTCTTTGGCGCCATCGGTTCGGTGCACGGACCGCTGCTTGGTTCCTTCATTTTGACCACCATCAGCAATGGCGCGAACCTGATGCACGTCAATTCGTTCTGGCAGAAAATCATTACCGGCGGTCTGATTATCGTGATCGTCTATTTCGACGGCATACGCCGGAAGAAACGCTAGACGACCTTACCGCTCGATGGCTCCGGCAGCTTGGGGATCCTGCCAGCGGCTTTTTCTTCCTCTAGAAAAACGCGTATCTCGGCCTGCTGAATACCGGTGTCCCTTAGGTACTGAATCGCTTGGACTAAGCCCTTCTGTTGGTGAATCCGACGGAATCGTTCTCGCCAGTCTTCGGCCGGTTGAGGTGCCATCTTTCATCAATCTCACCACTTCTCGAGGGAGATTGCAACCGTTAAGCCCGGCTCTGACCGAGGCTTCGTTCCTCGCTCTCGTCCTCGTCGTCCTCGAGTCCAACCCGTCGAGTACTGGAGTGATGGACTGATGGACTGATGGAGGTCTTTTTGCTACAGCCAACGCCGGACTCGTTGCCGATAGGTCTCGTATTCCGCGCCGAAATGCTCCTTCATGAGCCGTTCTTCGAATGGGATCAGTCGAAAGTTTATCAGCCAGAAAAAGAGAATCGGCGGAATAACGAACCAAAGGGATTCCGCGGCGAAGAAGCATCCCAGGGACATAAGTAGAAGACCGAGATACATCGGATTCCGAGTAATTCGATAGGGCCCGGATAAAACCAATTGGGTCGGTTCCGCTCCCGGTCGAACTGGCGTCCCTTGAGATTTAAAGGTAAAAAACCCCGCAGCCGAGAACCCGAGACCGGCCAAAATGAACAGCGCAGCGATCAAGCCGTGAAGCGGGATTGGTACAAAGGCAATAGGTGCAACAGCCGTCAGCAAAGCGGAAAACAATAGCAAAGCGAGAATCAAGATCGGTGGGGGTAGGGGAATTGGCGGCGACTTCATAGATAGTGGCTGGCGCGAGGCCGATAAGATTATGGCTAGAAACCTGTCGAATTTTACGGTTACCATCGTCCACCGCGTATTTCGAACGTCTCCAGGGTGTTGCCTCGTCCAGCGCGGATTTGGGAACGTCTGCAGGCGCCGCCTCGCCCATCGCCTGGAGGGGAGCCGCTCTTATACCGTGGCTAGCTCTGTAGCGTGGCAGCAGCGGCTCCCGCGAACGTCTCCAGCTGTGACCACCTCCCAGCGCGTATTTGGAAACGTCTTCTGGTGTTGCCTCGCCCATGGCCTGGAGGGGAGCCGCTTTTATACCGTGGCTAGCTCTGTAGCGTGGCAGCAGCGGCTCCCGCGAACGTCTCCAGCTGTCACCATCGCCCAGGGCGTATTCGGGAAACGTCTTCTGGCGCTGCCTCGTCCACGGCCTGGAGGGGAGCCGCTTGTATACCGTGGCTAGCTCTGTGGCATGGCAGCAGCGGCTCCCGCGAACGTCTCCAGCTGTCACCACCTCCCAGCGCGTATTTGGAAACGTCTTCTGGTGTTGCCTCGCCCATCGCCTGGAGGGGAGCCGCTTTTATACCGTGGCTAGCTCTGTAGCGTGGCAGCAGCGGCTCCCGCGAACGTCTCCAGGTGTCACCATCGCCCAGCGCGTATTCGGAAACGTCTTCTGGCGCTGCCTCGCCCACGGCCTGGAGGGGACGCTTGTATACCGTGGCTAGCTCTGTGGCATGGCAGCAGCGGCTCCCGCGAACGTCTCCAGCTGTCACCACCTCCCAGCGCGTATTCGGAAAACGTCTCCGTGTCACGAAAGAATATTGATCGCCCCTTGAAACGGCCAATCATCCGGATTCTCGACCAATCCGTGACGAACCGGATTTTTCCGGACATACAGCCATTTCTGATCGTACTCGTCACTGCTTCGGATTTGGCGATCCCAAAAACTTCGCTGCCAAATCGGCTTTTCGTGGATGTCGAGCCAACGCCGAGAAACAAAGGACTTCCAGGCTGCCACCCAATTCTCTAACCGGTACCTCGCAAAGCTGCCCTCGCCGACGAACGCATGAATATGTTCAGGCATTATCACGTATCGGCCAACGGAATAGTCACCGCATAGGGCCCAGGACTGGCGGATCAATTGGTGTACCCATTCGATTGCCAAGATTTTTCTTCGGTTCTTGGTGCAGACGGTCAAGAGCAGGATCACCGGCTCCCGATCCAACCGTGTTAGGTGTGGCGGGTGTTTGCGATCAGGCAATATCATAACTCTATTATGGTATGTTTTATATTTGCGTCAATCCATCCGAAAGAACGCGTTGGGTGATGGCGAGATCTGCAGACGTTTGCGGGAGCCGCTGCTGCCACGCTGCAGAGCTAGCGACGGTCTAAAAGCGGCTCCCCTGGCGCTGGGCCATAATCACACCTGCAGACCTTCTCGGGAGGCGGCGCTTCGCGGTATCGGACACGGTCACGGCTCAATTCACACAACGCACTGCGCATGTGAATAGTGACGATCTTGTCACAAAATTTCGGTTTCAAGAGCGTCCGGCGTGTTCGTATATGGGCGGCGATGCGCCTCGGGTACCTCTTTAAACTGTCAAGGATGTCAGTGTTAGTTTCTGACCTGCAAAAGTTCCTTATTACAGGAGTAGTGTTAGCGAGCTGGTCGCTTGCTATGGCACAAGCGGCCGATCCGGACCCAGCCACGGCGGATCAAAACGTCCCAGGCCGGTCGCCGGCCGATGCGGATGATCAACAGCTCGGCCGAATGACGGTGACTGGGTATATCGTCCCACACATTGGGGAGGGACCTGAACCGGTCACGACCCTCGACCAAGACTTCATTACCAAACAGGGTGATCAAACGACGGCCGATGTCCTGTTGAGATTGCCGCAAAATTTCGCTGGATTTACTCCGTCATTGAACGCCGGTCAAAGCACGGCCGAGGGGGGCTCTGCAGTGAACCTGTACGGTCTCGGCGCTAATGCCACCTTGGTGTTGATTGACGGCCGGAGACAAGCGACCTATCCGTATGCCCAGTTCGGGACCGAAAGCTTTGTTGACCTTAATTCGATTCCCCTGGCGGCGATTGACCGGATTGAAGTGCTGAAGGACGGAGCGAGTGCGACTTATGGCTCTGACGCGATCGCCGGGGTCGTCAACATCATCTTGAAAGATGAATACAACGGTTCAGATCTAAGGTTCTACTATGGATCAAGCCGCTACGGCGATGCCAATACCTTTCATATCTCGGCGGTAAGTGGATTCAGCGAAAAACTTAGCGAGAATTCGAAGATCAGCGTGCTGGCTACTTTCGATTTTTACGATCTGAGCCCCATCTTCTCCCGAGATCGTTCTTACAGTTCGCAGTTGTTGCACTCACAATTTGGGTCGTATTACGACCAGGCTTCCACCGACAGTTTTGCCGGTTCTTTTGGCGACGCCGCCGGTAACACTTACACGGTGATCCCTGGAACCAAAGGACCGCAGATTACTCAGAATGATTTTATAATCAATGGGCCGTCTAACCTGCTGAACACCGTCCAGGGTCTCGAGACCGTCCCTCGGGAAGAGCGGTACGGCACCTACGATAAGATCAAGTACGATTTCGCGAATTGGTTGAGGCTGTACGAAGAGTTTTCCTTCCAGCGAAATGAGGAAGTCAATGTCGACTATGCCTCCCAGCCGACTCAGGCGGATCCAATCACAATT
>JAFAIO010000508.1 GCA_019236675.1 Verrucomicrobiota bacterium | reverse complement strand
ACGATCTGCGGGACCAATGCCATCGTCCCACATTGCTCAGAAAGATCGGCCGACAGAAAGGATCCGCGGTGGCCGCCGGCCTCGAGTCCTTGCGCGATGATCGCATCGCACCCACGCTCTTCCAGCCAAAGGGCTTCCGCCACGGTGGTTGCAGACGATAAGATGGTCATTCCCGCCGTTTTGATCCGCGTCACGAACTGCTCTGCGGGAAGCCCCAAGTGAAAGCTCACTACATCGGGACGTGCGCGTTCGAGCGCCGCGCATTGCGCCTCCCCGAACACAGGAATCGTCATCGATGGAGACCGCTCATCTTGCACAAGCCCAAGGTCGTGGAAGAACGGTGCGAGCCGTGCCTGCCACGTGACATCGCGATCACTATCAGGGGTGGCGGCGGCGTGGGCGAGAAAATTGACGGCAATTGGCCCACCAGTGCGCTTGCGAAGCCGGGCGATCGACTCGTAGATGGCATCGGGCGTCAGCAGAGTCGCGGGAAGGGATCCAAGGCCGCCGGCATTGCTAACCGCGATCAGCATCTCCTCGGTGACATATCCAGTCATAGGAGCCTGAATAATCGGCTGGGTCATGCGGAGCCTCGTAACAAACTGACTTGGAAAACGATTTGGCATTTCTTAGACGTCCACGTGAGTAGAAAGATCGTGGTAAAAATCGAACGGAAGCCATCTTTGTTCCAGCTGCCGGGTTCTCTGTCCCAATGCGCCAAGCCTTGCGGACAGATAGGTGACAAGATCGTCGGCAAACGTCTGGCTATTGATCCTGGTTCCCTGCCAGAATGGCCGCAAAAAAGCACAAAAGGCGCAAAAAGGGTACAACGAACGGAATTCTGAAACGGCATCGGAGTCGCGCATAATTGACCTGTCCATTACTAGGACGCCGTGACGAATTTTTTTGCTCTTGCCACTAACGTGATCATCTTTTCTTGATGGCGGGCATTTGGCAGTATTCTCGTCCATTCGGTACCAGTGCTGTAGAATTGGGAGCCGTCCGCGGCCTCGACGTGGCGCGGCGCTGCCCCTTCATTTCCACGATGAAGATCAGATCACTTTTGTAATCTCCGGGAGGCGTCGCTTCGTCATTGGCGATCAATCGGTTCAATTAGGTCACGGTGAAGGCGCCCACATTCCCGCAGGCATGCCTCACCGCTCGCTGGCAGAAACGTCTGAGCTATTCTGCATCAACATTTACACACCGCCAGGCGAATGCCCTGCTGACGATCTGATATCAAGTCTCGCTAGTCTGCGACGCGAGAAAGGGCTTCTGACCTGGGCCGACCTCAAGATTGTTGTCGAGCGGCATAGAGGCAACCCGGAGCTTTCTCGTCAGCGAATACATCCGTCTTCACGCCGGGAACCACCGCGCACAGTGAATGAAGCCGCGCGTCTTTCGGGTATGAGTCGGGAAGGCTTTTCTCGCCGTTTTAAAAAACTGCATGGCATGTCTCCTCAGTCATTTCAGCTAGTAGAGAAGCTGAATGACGCTCGGCGATTCCTTCGGATGGGCGCCTCCATCGCGGAGGTAGCAGTAGAGACAGGTTTCGCCGATCAAAGCCACCTTGGTCGCCTCTTTCCGGCGCATATTCGGCGTCACCTCAGGTCGATACCGGACAGGGTAGAGACGCCGGTCACATCCATTCTAGACGCCCCGGTGGCCGTTTGTTTAGTACTGGGAGAGCGGTATGACTGCAATTTCTTACTTGTTTTGTTGTTTGGCGGTGGTTGCGGCCGCGGTAAGCGTAGCTTTGCAGCAGGTGCTGAACACTAACCTTCGGAGCCAACTCGAGTCACCGTGGTGGGCCGGACGTATCAGCTACGCTGTCGGCACGGTAGTCATGCTCACACTGGCGCTCACTTCGGCGCCGCCGCGATTATCAGGCGCATTTAGCGGAGCGACTTCCTGGCTGTCTTGGACCGGCGGCTTTTTTGGCGCGATCTTCATCGCCACAGCGATTTTTATGGTTCCTCGCCTGGGCGCAGCAACCGTTCTGGCTTTGATTGTTGTGGGCCAAATGCTCGGGTCACTGACGTTGGATCACTTTGGGATCCTCGGCATCCCTCAACATGCAGTCAGTCTCACTCGTCTGATTGGCGCAGCATTTTTGATCTTGGGTGTCTTCTTGATCCGGATCTAGCGAGCAGCGACTCAACGAAACTTATCGACATTGGGTTGATCGAGGGTGCGAGCACGATCGGTAAAGTTACAAATTTAGGTCCGGGCTTGAATCGACGCGCAGTGCGACTGCCTTCGGATGGTTCGATTTAGTGATTTGAGAAGCGATTTGGTTCAGAACTTTCGCCGCGGCGATCTTCTTCAAACTCTAAATCAGATTCTTTCTGAGGCTCGCGGACAACGAGCGCTCGGCAGGTGAAATAGATCGCTACGATTAGAGCGATCGCGGCGGCTGCAAGGGAAGACCAAGCAAGGATTCTGGAGATAGCGACAGTTTGCTCGGTTGTTGCGAGAGGGTCAGACAGCCAGCCGAGCCCTATCATGATGACGCAGGCGATTACCGCGATGAAAGCCTTTGGAGCAGATGCATTCTTGATAGCCATGAATGATCAGGTTCAAAAATTGGGGACGGGTTAATAGTCGGCAAACGTCGGCTATTGATCATGTTTTTCTGACGACCACTTCAATCAACGTTTTACCTGTCCCCTTGGTTGCCAACCTAGCCCGATTGTTCCAGGGATCATGAGGCGGCGGTATTAACCTTTTGCCTCTTTGAACCGTTTGCGTTAGGCCACTCACTCACGCGATTCCAACGAGCCTTTAACCACGTGACGTAGCATTCCGGGTTCGACATTGATAGAACGACCTGTTTGGCCCCTAGGGTTTTGTCTGGCCAAAGATGAACTCTCTCCCGAATTCGGAGTTCGCGAGAGATGCTCCAAACGGACTGAAGAGCCTCGAGCGCATAGGCTCGCCATGCCTCCCGAGTATGAAAGACCTGCGTGCGCATCGGGATGCCAACGGAGGAGGCGGCTTGCGCAATTCTAACCGCGTTATCGGCTCGAAGATTAATTGGTTCGTGAAATACCGTGATCGGATCTAATTCGGCGATCGCTCGGAGCGTCGCCTTAAGATCGGTGGATTCCGATTCTGGATAGGTAGGGGCCATAGCCACAAAGACATGCAACCCGGCTCGTTTTGCTGCAACAAGCGTAGCAAGACGTTGGGTCGGAGCAGGCGCTTTTGGTTCATAGATCTTAGAAAGATCATTCCGAAGCGTTGGCAGACTCATACCAAACACAAGTCGATCGCCGAAGCAAGCAGAAGTCAACAGTGATCGGTCGCATTCGCCAGGGTTCGGTTTTCACTAGGCCGGCCAGTTGTCAAAATACGACCGCTTGCAGCAGTTCACGTTTGACGCTGCTAGCGATCGAGGTTCTAGGACTATGGTGCCGGGTGAAGAAAGTCACAGAGTGCGCGATTCACGGCTTCGGGCTGCTCAAGCGGCGCGAGATGGCCACAATCCCGAATTATCTCAAGCCGCGAGTTAGGAATTAGGCGATGCGCTCGCTCCGCGATGGCGGCTGGAAGCAACCGATCATCGTCGCCGTGCACGATCAAAGTGGGGATAGCAATTTCAGACAGCCGATTGACATAGTTGGTCCGTAAACCGTTCCAGGTGATCTCCCGGCGTTGCCATTGGCGGAACGCCGGGTCCGGACGGCGCTTGCGCGCAAGGCGCATCAAATCGTCAACCAGCTTCGGCGTCACCAATTCCGGCCGGTGTCGCATGTGGCGCAATAGCGCCCGGCGCATTAAATGCCGGCTGCTTCCGAGAAGTGACCATCCGATGGGGCTCAATCCGGGCAGACGGAGGAAGAACCACATCGACTGGCCGCCTGGGATGGCGCCATCGAGACACGCGCTATCGATCAGCACTAACTTTTCGACCCGTTCCGGGGCTTGGAGCGCGAACCCAAGTGCGATACCACCACCCATGGATATACCGGCGAGGCTGGCACGCGGTAGACTGAGGGTGTCAAGGAGCGGATCAAGGAATGCCGAGTATTCGGCAAAGCCCCAACCGGCCGGCTTGGGATCACTGTCGCCGAACCCCGGCAAGTCCGGCGCGAACACTCGGCATCTATTGGCCAAAGCAATCATGGCCGACCCGAGACTTAATCCGCCGGCATCGAGACCCGCGCCATGCAAGAGGACGACAGCGGGACCGGAGACACCGGCGATCAGGCATCTGATTTGCAGCCCTGATACATTGAGCTGTAGCCGCTTAACAGGTGATCCATTTTCCAGTGGCATTCTACGGGGCTTTTCTGTTGAGGTTCGGAGCGCGATCCATGCTGAGACCACATTCGCAGTCTTAGGCAGCCAAATTCTCAGAACTCCTTCAGGGAGGTCTGACGCTCGACTTTCTTGATCCCATCGCGCAATGATGTGCGTTTCTGGACACTTACTCGGGAATCCGATACTCCAAAACTCCAGTACTCCAACACTCCATGACTTATGTCACAAGTTATTCTGAAACAGTTTGAAACACCCGACGAAGTGATCTCTTTCGAGAAAGGTCGGTTCGAGAAGATCACCCTAGGAGGGGTTACTATTGGCCGGGCAGTGTATGAACCCGGCTGGAAGTGGTCCACTCATGTCGGATCGAAAACCGGCGCCACTCTTTGCCAGGTCGAACATGTCGGACTGGTAGTGAGCGGAAGGGCTACCGCAGCGATGGAAGACGGAACCGTAATCGAAATGAGGCCCGGCGACGTATTTTATATTCCACCGGGGCATGACAGCTGGGTAGTCGGGGA
The DNA here is from genome assembly GCA_019236675.1 of Verrucomicrobiota bacterium. Lineage (GTDB taxonomy): Bacteria > Verrucomicrobiota > Verrucomicrobiia > Chthoniobacterales > JAFAMB01 > JAFAVN01. Next base: position 2,833 of record JAFAIO010000508.1, on the reverse strand, counting down.
GGAAGAATATGTCTCTCTGCATTTCCTAGGTGCTGAAAAATACGCGCACTGATTCGGTCGGCGGGGCGCGCTTGATACAGCGAGGGCAGTAGGGCGAAAACATTTTCGCCCTTACTATTCCGCGCGTTCCCCCCGACCGGCTTTCAGATAAGCTAGACCGAGCGCGAGCGTAATCAGCAGGTCGCCTACAAGCGGAGGAATGAAGAAGTATCTCCACGCCAGTATGGCGAAACCGAGATTAGCTACCAGAAATACCGCAATGAGCGGTCGTATTCGACGGGGTTCGGTTTTCGCGAAACCGGCCAGCAGCCAAAATATGACGGCTTGCAGAAGTTCACTAACGCTAATGGTTAATCCGTAGCCGATAAAGAAGTCCCAGTACGACCGGGTTGCTCCCAACACATCGAACTGGTTGGATTTCATCGCCTCCACCACAGCACCTTCCTTTGTGCCCGGTGGTGCATCGACCCCAAAAACGCCGCCGATGATGTGCCCGATGCAATGGAGAAAAGTGAGTACCGACGCGGCCCTCAGGAAGAAAGCCGTCGATATGCCTTTCACCTTAGGCTTCGTAACCTCCGTCACAGCTGTGACTAGCTATGGTATCGGGTCTTTGTGTCCTTGGCGATCTTCTTGTGAAATCGTAAGAACGGTGGGTGAGGATCGCGTTCTGCTTCACGGGCGGGAGCGCAATGTCAGCGGAGCGAACGCGCCGCCCATGACCGGCCGGGCACTGAAGCTGGTGGACTGGATGATCGTGTCGTACAAGTCAGGGAACGGAGTGGCCGAGGTGCTCGTGTTCGCGTAGTTGTACACCTCGTCGATGAGGTTTTGGGTGAGCGTCGGATCGTTGCTCGAGGCCGCGGTCCATAATTCCCAATCCGCCTTCGTGTAGGTATGGCGAGGATCCAGCGGGATTCCCTTGATAGTTTCCTGCGTCTTGTAGAATGTGGCCTCTTCGGTGAGGATGCTTTGCGGGATCAGGTTCAACCCGAGCAGCTTGTCCGGATAGGCATTGTATTTGAGGCTGTAGAAGCTGTCCGGCTCACTGGTGGTGTCGGGACTGTAGGCATTGGCGGGTTCGCGGTACTGCAGCAGCAGGTGGTTACCGGCGGTGTTCTGTGAAAGCTGCGCCCAGGTGCCGATCATCGACTGCGAGTGCTTTTGGAAGTAGTGGGCGTCCTTTTCGTTGCCGGCGATTCTTGCAATCTGCCCCATCGCCCCGACTGCTTCGATTCCCTTGAGCGCCAGGTTGACGCTATGTGCGATCGGGCCGGTGAAATCGTCGGTCTGGTTCTGGAATTGCGGGTCCAGTGCATTCGGATACTGGACGCCTGCGGGTATCGTCGTCAGGTAGGTGGCCCACTGCTTGAAGATGGCGTAATGCGCATTGGCGTAGGCGGCGGCCTCCTTCGCGGGGACGTGCTGCATGTAGGCATCGGCCATGATCAGCATGTTGGCCGTTTCTTCGACCGGCATGTTTTCTCCGCCACCGTCGTTATGTCCGGTTGCATTTGGATAGGTGGAACCCAGGTCATGCGGCGCGAACAATTGCGGCCACTGGCCCGACTCGGCGTAGAAGATGACCGGTGCGATCAAATACCGGACGAGTTCGGGGTTCAAGTACAGAAAGGCCGGCATCGACGGATACAGCACGTCCACGGTGGAGACGTTGTCGTCGCTGCTGATCTCCTCGAGGAACAGGTAGGGATCGCTCGTGGTGTTGGTCAGCTCCGTACCGGCAAAAGCCTGTCGCAGAGTCGCTGCCGTGAGCCCGGCATAGTCCGTGCCGCCGACGCTGGTCGCGGCTTTTGTAATGGCGGCATCGGTCGCGTCGGCGCGGCTAACCGCAGCGGACGCGTCGTTATAGGCGAAGGCCAGCATGTTCTCATAGGCCGGCCAGTACTGCGTCCAGAGCGAGCGAACTGAATTGCCGAGGAAGTTGATTGCCGGATCGCGCACCTTTCCGAGAAGGATGGTGAACGGCTGCGTCGGCGTCGTGCCAACGGTGCCGAGTGCCATCGCAAAGGCGAAGACCGGATAGGCGTTGTTGATAGCCCGTGGCTGGTTGGTGTCGTTGGTGTTGGCGAGCACGCCGGATCCGACGAACTGGCTGCGCACCGTGACGTCCGCGCCCGACTGGGTCGTAAGGCCGCTGGTTGTCTCGGTCGACCAGAGTACAGTTCCCCAGTCGGCGTCGTCGTTGGATTGGGTGAACACCATCGGCGAGGTAGGTGTCACGGTCCAGGTCGAGAGCGTGCCTGGCGTGCCGCTGCCGTCGGCGTTGCGAGCGATCGTCTCCGGCGCCCAGTTAATCAGTGCGGCTGGCTGGTTGTTGGCGCCGGTCAGTCCGCTCGCCCACTCGCCGCTAATGTCGAAATAGATGCTGACCGTGTGGTTGTTGCCGTCGCTGCTCTGCGCCGTGGTGATGATATCTGCGAGCGGCATGCTGAGCCGGCGAAGATCCGTCGCCTCGACGGGAGAGAGGAAATCGACGGTCAGGTCCACGCCGCCGGCATTGAACGTGAAGATCGACTGCGTCGGCGTCGTCGTGAGAAGCATCTGCGTCATGGATTGGGTAAGACCCTGAACATTGGGAGCACCCACGAACAAATAGGACTGGTCGTCGATGTAGGCGATGCCGGTAATCGCCTTAATGACTCCGTTCCAGTGCGCGGGCCAGATTCCAGGTGCGATCCCGTTGCTGGCATGCAGCCAGGTGTTCAGGTAGGGCGCGCGCGTGATCAGTGGCGGCGCCGGCGGCTTGATTGGCAGGAAAACCTGTCCACTTGCAACTTGGCAGCAGAGTGCGGCCACGGTCATGACGCTGGAA
>JAFAIO010000225.1 GCA_019236675.1 Verrucomicrobiota bacterium | reverse complement strand
AAGGCCGTGCGACCATTTCGCGGTCTAAGAAAGTCGAGCCCGAAGTCTAAATAGCACGAGTCCCAGCATCGTATCCCGGCGGCACTATTCATCCGGTACCTTATCTAATTCCTTCCGTACGGTATTCCGAATTTCCTTCATAGTCTCCTCCACCTCCCAAAGGGCGCTCAAGTTTTCTTCGTGCAGTTTCGTTGGGTGACCGTCACGGCCAGCTCTTCTACGCGCTCCTCTTGCCTCTCCAGCAATTCCTGACCCCTCTTTACGCTTCGATCGGCTCTGTCCAAGTGTTCGCGGATCTTAGCTTCATCCATATTCTAGGTGTTCCCGTAGCGACAATGAAACGGTCCGTGTAACCTTCGACGGCTAACTCAGTCAGTCCCAACAGCGTGATTGGGCGTAAGGAAATACTACCTCTGCAGACATTCGCATTGCAGGCCTGTATAAGTGGGGTTTTCATCCTCCGCTATGGAGTACCATCCGACCAAACTTCTCCGGAATACGGACGACGACGGCAGAGCTGGATCTTTGCGCAAGGCCTTGGACATATCGTTCCGCGGGTTCCTCTGGAATTCCCGGCTCTGGAGGAACGCGGGAGGCGGGTGATGACAAAAAGGGGATTTGCCTATGTCGCGGGTGGCGCCGGGCATGAGCGAACTATGGTTGCGAATCAATCGGCGCTTAATCACTCGGCGAGCGGAGGCTTGTGGTTGCGGAGCCGTTGTGCTAACGCTGGACACTCCGCTTCTTGGTTGGCGTTCCAGAGACCTTGATCTCGGTTCCCTACCATTTCTTCATGGAATGGGTATCGCCCAGTACACAAGCGATCCAGTTTTCTGTGAAGGGTTAGTTCAGGCTCGTACCGAACCCACGACGGATCCTGTCAGACCTCCAAACAATCTGTTCTCTTTTAGAGCCAAGTGGAATCAAATTCGTCGCCACCCAGGTTCTCTTCTCCGCAATCTCCTTTCGGTTGCTCCCCTAGCGGCCGTTCCAAGATTCTTAACACTTATTCGCGAGGGTCTCTAACCTGGAAGGATCTGGCATGGCTTCGCAAAGAGACCCGCTTGCCGATTTTACTGAAGGGCCTCCTTTCGGCCGAAGATGCGCGGCTTGCAATTGAGCACGGCGTGGCGGGAATTATCGTTTCCAACCACGGCGGTCGTCAGGTGGACGGAGCGGTCGCTGCGATCGATGCGTTGCCGGAAGTTGCCGGTGGCCGGCTGCCAGTTCTTTTGACAGCGGGATTCGGAGCGGTGCTGATATGTTCAAAGCGCTCGCGCTCGGAGCCTCTGCGATCTGTCTCGGGCGTCCCTACGTCTACGGTCTGGCCATTGCCGGAGAACACGGTGTTCGCGAGGTGATCCAAAATATCTTGGGGGAGTTTGACCTGACCATGGCACTCGCCGGGTGTGCGACATTGGAAGACGTCGCGAAGGCCGCTCTGAAAAGAGTCGTGTAGACAAAATCCAACCGTTACCCTTGCGAAAGGAAGCGGGCCTGGATAGCTCGGCGCTACAGGCTCATCCTAGAAATCCTTTCATGAGGATCCCTGGGCATCCAGGGAGATTAGAGCGACTTTCGAACGAAAGTTAGCCGTTGCCCGACACTCAGTAAGTTACCGCGACAACCTCTAGAGCTTCCATGCCCGGCACCCGCAACCTAGGTCAAAACTCGCTGGCCCGAGGTTAGTCGGAAGAATACCGCAAAACCGCCTAGCTACCCTATGCCCGATAGTTCCGCCAACCACTTCTGCCGAATAGCGATGCTCAAGAGCCTTTAGCGCTGTGGCCATCGCTAAAGCCTCCCGGTCAGCTTCCTGCCAATTGTCGGGACAATGCTCTTGGCAAAGCTTGACAAAAAACTTCTCGATGAGTCTCGGATTACGCGCCATTCGCTCGTCTCGCGTAAGGTCCACGGCATAATACAAACCAGCCATAAATCAGTACTCCTTATATTGAACGTCAATCCCGAGCTGCTCTGCCGCCTTTTGCCTGAATGCTTCTGAATCATCATCTGGAAGCACTCTTTGAAAGTGCGCCGCCATAGAGAAGTGATCATTCTTCTCTGAGCTGAAGTTCCCTTTGCCATCCCAAAACACCGGCTGACCCTCTGGCATCACTGGAATGTTCATAGTGAATTAGTGGAAGTTCGAAGCACTCAAATGCAACGGATGCCCGAAAAGCAAATTGCTATCCAATTTGCCGCTTTTTGGCAGGACCGATCTTAGGATCTCGATCGATCTAGCTTTAGCGTGAAATCGTATTGCGAGCTTTTGGCAGTTGCATGCTTCAGCTTAGCCCTACACGCAACCGCATTAAGCCAGTGGCTCGACCAGGGGGAGTTTTCGCCGGGGGATCTGGCTTATAAACTGCGTCAGATGAAGAATCAGTTTGAAATGGCGGAAGCCCAGCTCGCAATCCGAACTGAACTAGAGTGGAACGCGAAGAAGCTGGAACTTGGAGCTCTCTATGCCAGCATAGAATCTCTCCAGACTGAATTTTGGAATGGTGAATATTGGCCTGACTTGCTCGATGAGAAAATACTGAAAGTCCGAGAAAAAATTCGACTGATTCTGGCTGGCTCTAAACAGATCGGTGCCGATGAAGACAATGTCGGCAGCCAAGCGCTAGCGGCAAAACCCGAAATTGAATTTCTAGGTCTTTATGCTCTTCATTGACGTTTCCAGCCCCGTTTTGAAGCAGGTTCGTAACGCTCCGGGGTTCTTGGTCAGTCAGATAATTCGTCTCGCGAGAAACCTCTCGCGGAAAGTGTATCACCTACTTTGAATGGCGGTTCTCCCTCGCCGTAGAGTAGGAGTTCATGGGTTCCGGGCACTACATCTGATAAGTTAGTTGCCTGGACTCCATGGGGTAAGTCGAACAGCTCGACGAAAGCTATGCCGTCCGGCACGACTACTTCGGCTCGAGCCGAAAATCTATTACTTAGCTCCAGTTGAACATTACTGACCTTAGCGGATATCGGTCTCATTTCGGCAAAGAGTGAACCTTTGGAGCGGTCGAAGCAAAGTGCGGAAAGTGGGCAGGTGGTAAAGGATCAAGGAATCTGATCGCATGACGGCATGCGAAACCAATACTGTCACTCATGAGCGACCACATCTACAAAAAGATCGAAATAGTCGGTTCCTCTCCAAAGGGAATCGAGGATGCAGTGAACAACGCAATCAGTCGGGCCGGCAAGACAATACGCAATATGAATTGGTTTGAAGTCATCGAGGTGCGGGGCCACCTGGAGAATAACAAGGTTGGGCACTGGCAGGTGACAGTTAAGGTCGGGTTTACTTTGGATAACGGACAAGATTAAATTTGGGACGAGCGGTGAGGTAGGGCGCCGGAGGTTTTTGTGTGCTGCGGCCATCCGGGTATAACACTAGGCTCGGCCCTTCGCCAGGTTGAACGTACTGGCGGTTGCGATTGCCAGAATATCACTCAACCGACAGTAACTCTGAGCGCGCTTGCGGCGCCGGATGAACCGCGCGCTCAACTTGGGCGTGATGTTTGCCATTCATCTGTATTTCCTCAGTGACCACAGCAAACTTTTCAAGATGGTGATTAGCGAACACCATTGTAATCGGGACGTCGGCGGCATCGCGACCTCGGGCGATAACGATCCGGCCAATACGCGGCTGGTTATGCCGGGCGTCAAAGCTAAACCACCGACCATTTAGATAAACTTCCATCCAAGCACTAAAATCCATGGGAGCATCCATCGGTGGTACACCGATGTCGCCGAGATAACCTGTTACGTATCGGGCTGGAATGTTCAGACAGCGACACAGCGTGATCGCCAGATGGGTAAAATCTCGACAGACCCCGACTCTTTCTCTAAAGGCTCCCAAGGCCGTGCGATTCGATCGGGCATGCTGATAATCGAAGCGAATATGCTCATGGACAAAGTCGCAAATCGCTTGGACTCGACTCCAACCGGGAGCGATCGGTCCAAATTTTTCCCACGCAAATCTCATGAGGTCGCTATCCACTTCGCAGTAGCGGCTAGGCAACAGAAAGGTCAGTGCGTCCGAGGGCATCCGCCATACAGCTTCTTCTTCCGCCTCAGGAGCGAAAATATCGGGTTCGCCACTATCCCGGACTACAGCATGATTACGAAAGCGGATTCTGCCGGCCTGTGCATTCAGCCGTCCGCAGTGATTGCCAAATGAGTCCCGATAGTAATGGATCGGTAGATCGGGCTCCATATCGAAGTCTTCCGGCGCCAAAAGAAGGGATCGCCGAGAGGGATGAACTCGGAGCAGGAAAATGACCGAAGTCGGGTTAAAAAGTTGAAGTACAATGTCGTAACCGATTCGAATTAGCACACATAAATTTCGTTTGCCGGTTTCAAAGTGGTCCCCATCCTTGGTCGGCACAAATATTGCTCCTTGGCTCCCTCGCGATGTTAGCACTGAGAACAGAAGCAATTGCAGGTCTTCGATGAGTCTAAGCGCGGAGAACGTCGATCGCCGCATCGGCGATGAAACCTCGGATCCGCTCGTTGTGTTGCGCCCAGCGAAACACGCGTCTTATTCAGCAACGCATATTCTGTTCGAAGAATTCCGGCGCCAGAAGCCATCCTTAGATGCACTTAATATCGGATTTTCAATGTCTCGGGCTAAAGGAAGTCGGAAGCATGGCAGACAACGGAGGCTGCCATATTTCGCTTGTTGTTACGATGTTGGAAGTCTAGCCCACGTGAACGTGGTTGCTTTCTATTATCCGCTCATTGCTGACTGGGAGCTGATGGAAGCCAATGCCGATCGATATCGGCAACGGGTCCAATCCGCGCTGCGCGAGGAGATGATTCATGCGATACAGGTTTTAACGGTCAAGAAACGGTACGAAAGATCGTCTAAATTAAGCAGCCGGTTTCTAGATGCGGAGACTTATTACGATCATCTCCTCGGCAAGATTATCGCAGAGCTGGCTACAAGCAAATTCGGTGAGAAAGCCATCCTGACGGCGGCCAAACTTTACTATGAGGATTGGACGATTAACAGCATTGAGAAACTAAAGCAGGCGGATCGCAAATACCATGGCAGAGATGGGTATCTGGTGTGTGAGCTGATTCGCCAAGTCACACAGATCCGATTCGGTGAGTTGATGAGTGAGGAAGCCAAAGGGAAGGCCTGGGATAAGCACCGTATTTTTTTCGTTGAGGAATACGGAACCACTGAGAATCTGATGATGGCCATGGCGGCAATCTTAAGACAAGCTGTCCCGCAGTTAATGGATCTAAGCCCGACGTTAAACGAGGCGTTGACCGAGATTGAAGCGACGGTCCAGATGATCGGCGGAATTACTGGCGGGATGCTCGTCAGGTCGCGAGGCTGCGCACAGTGATTCTTCTCGAAGCGCGCAAGCAAGCATCGGCTCCGGCCACGGCTGCAAACGTTGCTCAGTTTTCGTACCCCCATCCTTGAGGTCAGCGCAGCTCTTGACGGCTGTTCGA
>JAFAIO010000188.1 GCA_019236675.1 Verrucomicrobiota bacterium | reverse complement strand
GCAGATTCACAGGTTTTTTATTCGGCCTGAATCGTGGTCTCCTGATCGCCTAGAACTTGATCAGGACGAGGCGCATCACTGCATCGACGTCATTCGGGCCACGGTTGGACAGCGAATCGTCGTATTTAACGGGCGTGGCATCGAAGCGGTAGCAGAGATTTCTGGGGTCGCGAGTTCTCGGGTTCAGCTCAAAACTCTGCAGATATCCCAGACACCGCCCTTGCCCTGCGCGATTACGCTGGCGCAAGCTATCCCGAAGGGTAAGAACATGGATCTGATCGTCCAAAAAGGGACCGAGCTAGGCGTATCGAAGATCGTGCCACTAATTTCAGAACGCACTGTGGTTCAGGTCGAACCAGATGAGGCTGAAAAGAAGACAGAAAAATGGCGGCAGATCGTCATCGAAGCCGGCAAACAATGTGGACAGAGCCGGCTGCCGGAAGTGAGTCCACCACTAACACCAAAGAAATTTTTTGCCGACTTTGATCGGTACGAAGTTGCGTTGATCGCTTCATTACAAAGTGATGCCAGGAGCTTCAAAAGCGCTATCTCGGATTTTCGGGAACAGCACGGCAGACGACCAAAGAATGTACTTGTCTTAATTGGACCTGAAGGAGATTTCACTCCGGCCGAAGCTGCGTTGGCGAAGAGCGCCGGTTGTTTGCCAATCTCTTTAGGTCCGATTGTTCTGCGTACAGAGACAGCCGCAATTTACTGCTTGAGCGTTCTCTCGTACGAATTACAAGGAAACGAAATGTGAAACCGCGAGAACAGAACAACCGCGAATGGATCCGCCTTCGCAGACGCAGAACGGGCGGACGTGGAATCGCGGTAGTTACGGCGGACGGGCTGCGAATAAACGCCAATAAAAACCTGATCTATTCGCGTTCATTCGTGTCCATTCGCGGTGGTTCTTTAGTCTTGTTCTTGGTCATCGGCCTGTTGTTTAGTTTCGCGGTTAGCCGGGCATCCGCATTTGATTGGACCATCATCAAAGAGAATGGGCGTGATTACATTCCTTTGACGGATCTCGCCCGTTTCTACGATTTTAATACCGCAGAATTCTCTAACGGAGTTGGTACGCTCAATTGCTCTGCCGTCCATTTCCAGTGCGCATCGGGTTCGCGAGATCTTTATCTGAACGGGCTGAAGTTCATTCTTAGTCTGCCGGTTCTCGATATCCAGGATCGGCTTTGCATCTCTCGTCTGGACTTAGCGAAGCTGGTCGATCCAGTGTTGCGTCCGACCAAAATAGCCGCGTCACCCGTGCGAACGGTCGTCATCGACGCCGGACATGGGGGAGCGGATTCTGGCGCCCGGGGCGCTTTAGGGAACGAAAAAGATTTTACGCTCGATGTAGCGCTACGCGCTCGTGACCTTTTTACCAGGGCCGGTTTCAATGTGCGGATGACGCGCTCCAGCGACGTCTACGTTCCTCTCGAAAGCCGAGCTCTATTTGCCAGTTTTCAACCAGAGGCCGTCTTCCTTAGCATCCATTTCAATTACGGAATGGGCCCCACCGCCGAAGGTGTTGAAACCTATTGCCTTGCGCCCAGAGGCGTCCCCTCAACCAACGATTCCGGCCTCACGTTTGCCGATTTTCAGAATTGCACCGGCAATGTCCGGGACCCGGAGAACATCGCACTGGCAACCGCTATTCATGCGTCGCTCATTACCCGGTTGGTCGTTCCCGACCGAGGAGTTAAACGGGCTCGATTTGTGGTGTTGCGAAACAACGCGATTCCCGGTGTGCTGATCGAAGGCGGATTTCTCACCAACCCCAGGGACGCACTTCGGGTTGCTTCTCCGGCTTATCGGGAATTATTAGCTGACGCCATCGTGCGCGGGATCATGTCCTATAATCGAGCAATTGCGCGAGGATCCCTTCGACCGCCGGCTGCGATCTCTGCTAAACCTCCGCCTGTCGGCGCATCCGAGACTTTCTCAGGCAGCCTCATCTGGGATCCACTCACTTCCAATGTTTACTCTCGAGACGTCGAACCCTAGCCGGCCAGATCAACCCATTGGTGTTTTTGATTCGGGTATCGGCGGACTTACCGTGGTCCGCGCCATCAAAGACGCGCTGCCAAAAGAAGACATCTTTTACTTGGGCGATACGGCGCGATTGCCGTACGGCAATAAGGATCGAACCACCATCGAGCGTTACAGCCTGGAAATCGCCGGGTTACTGACCGTAGAGGGCGCCAAGGTGATTGTGGTGGCCTGCAACACCGCATCGGCTTTGGCATTGCCTCGACTTCAGGAAGTATTTCGAATCCCGATTATCGGCGTGATCGAATCGGGAGCCCGAGCAGCGGCAGCAAGCACACGAGGCAAACGAGTCGGCATTATCGGCACGCGAGCCACGGTTGCCAGCGGCGCTTATGAACGCGCGATCCGTGCTATTGATCCGACGATTGTCGTTCTGAGCCAACCATGCCCTCTGCTTGTCCCCCTTATTGAAGAGGGAATGTTCGATCATTCAGTCACGATCGAGATGTTACATCATTATCTCGATCCCGTGATCGCCGAGAGAATCGATACTCTTGTCCTCGGGTGTACGCATTATCCTCTCCTGAAGAAGGCGATCGCGGGAGTCACGGGCGACGAGATTGTTTTGGTCGATTCTGCCGAGAACTGCGCCGCCAACGTACAACAGCTTCTAAGTGAATCGCAATTGGAGAACCAAGCAGAGCGTCCCGGCAATCTTCAGGTCGCCCTCACAGATAGTTCCAACCCATTCTTCAAGACCGCAGATCGCGCCTTGGAATTGAACATTAACCGGGTCCAAACCCGGATCGTCCAAGGAGTGACGTTGGCGGCGCTGTAACGGCAGGAGCTAGGAGCTAGAATCTAGGAGCTAGGAGAAAGCGTGCCACCTCGCTTATCGTAATCGTCCTCGTCCTCGATTTGTTGGCGTGAGGCTAGGCTGCACATGCCCTCTCAACCCGAGAACTGCCCCTAATTAAGTCGCGGGGTGAATCAATGGGTCGAGGCGTAACGGCGTTCCAAGTCGAGGACGAGGACGATTACGATAAGCGAGGTGGCGCGCTTTCTCCTAGCTCCTACTCCACGCTCCTAGCCCAAATACGGAATCGTCAGCGGACCCTGCGGCAGAACCGCAACCCGGGCTCTTTCCCCCGCCCGTTCCAGGCGCTCTCTTACGGCCCGGGCGATATCATGGCAGGGCGTTAGTTTGGCCGCCAAGACCTTCTCATCGGGGAGCCCGCTATACACCAAAACTTCTGCACGGCGTTGGATCACCATCTGCACGATCACTTGCCATTGTTCTGGTTCTTCCCGGGTTGGGTCGGTGATGTACCGGAATAAAGCTTCAAATGATTCCGAGTGCTTCAACAGACGCTCATATGGGCTACCGTTCGGCACACCATCCGAACATTCGCTGGCGATGATAATCGTCCCGCCTTTGCGAACAATCCTGGCAGCGGCACTCATTCCTTTTACGGCCTGATAGAGATTTTGGTCCAGCGGATACCCGCTGTTGGTTGTCACCACCACTTCATAGGGAGCAGTAACCTTCTGCATCGCAGTTTGCCGGACGAAATCGCATCCCTCGCGGTGCGCACTGATCAAGTGACCGGAAAAGACTCCAGTAATTTCGCGGAGCTCATTCAACGTAACGTTTATAAGAAAGCTTTCCCCGACCAACAACGCCAAGTCCCGCATCTCTTCCCAGATCGGGTTCCCATCCAGAACACCAAAAGAGGCTTGCGGATTGCTCAGGTTCACACCGCTGTGATTTTGCAGAACGGTGCGCAACCCGGCTACGCCCGGCATAATCCCTTTCGGTCCGCCGCTGAACCCCGCAAAAAAGTGGGGTTCGATAAATCCGGTGATGATCCGAATATCCGCTTCAACCAGTCGCCGATTAATTAGGGCGGGACCACCAGCTCGGGTAGTTCCGACTTGGACCAGCTCTTTGGGATCTTCCGGATCATGATTCAGCACCTGATACCGATCGACCACATCATCAGTCACCAACCTACGCAGCTCGGCATCTGTATTTGGCCGATGAGTACCCGTTCCGTTGATGAGGGTGATGTTGCCGGGTGGAACGACCGCTGCCAGGTAGTCAAGCAACCATGGGATAATCCGCTCGTTCGGAGTCGCGCGCGTGATGTCAGTGAAAACAATGCAGACCTTCGCATCGGGAGAAAGATGTTCTCGGAGCGGACGGCTTTCGATCGGATGATTCAACGACTGCAGGAAACCCTCTTTCTCGTCCTTTAGGCCCGGAATAGAAACCGGTTCGATGACATCGGTCTTATTCTCCGGCAACTCGACGTCCAGAAACCCGCGCCCGTAGGCAAGCTGAACGCTGCGGGTCGGTTTCATAGCGGAGGATAGACCAAGATCGCTAGCGGAGAAAATAGTAATCAGTAGTCAGTGATTAGTTGGCAAACCTAGTCGCGAGCCTCGAACTTACTGATCACTGATTACTATTTCGTGCCAGCCTGAGAAGCGCTCGGCGCAGGCGGGGCCGGTCTCACGATATCGGCGTCGACCGTATGCGGGTACTCGATGGTGACGCCGCCGAGTGAGGCTAATCGAGTCGCGTCGTTGAGATCGGCAAAGCTGTAGATCGCCAAGCGCTGATCGCTTAGCCAGCCGGCCCGGACACCGACGTCTCCTTTATAAGACATCACATTCCCATTTCCATCTCCCGGGCTCTCGTTAACCGGTAGAATGGACACATTGGTGGTCACGGTCGACCCAACCCATTCCTGGCAAGACCGATGAAAGACGACTGCCTTAAATTTTCCGCTTGGAGAGATCTCCTCGGACGAAACCACATTCGTACAAGGGACGGACGGCCTCGAACAGGCCGAGAGTACGCCCAGTAGGGCGACCACGAGCCATGCAGCGAATCGATTGTCAAAGTTCCACCAGACGCGCATCCGGTAGAATCGGTGAAAAGTGAAAGGCGTAAAGGAGGAGGTAGGAGATAGAATCTAGGAGCTAGGAGGAAGCACCCGCCGTCCCACGGTAATCGTCCTCATCCTCGATTTGGTTGCGTGAGGCTTGCAAATGCCTCTAAAACAGAGAACTGCCCCTGACTCAGTCGCGGGGTGAATCCGACTGGTCGGGGTGTAACAGGCCTCCAAGTTGAGGACGAGGACGATCACGAGTCACGCGGCGGGCACGCGTGCTCCTAGCTCCTTCTTCAGCCTTCCTGCGCCCGCTTCCTGTTCCGAAAAACCGTGCAGATCCCCTTCATTCGGGTGAGCACGTAATAGACCGTGTGGCTGCGAGCCCTGACAAGCTCGGCTCCGATGATTTTCGGGACGAAATCACTGGGCAGATCGAGGACCTCTGCCAAGCTCGATCCTTCCAAGCCGCGGCAAAGAATCGAGGTCATGGCTTTGGTCAGTGTCTGCACCTGCGGACCCAGCGTGATACGGAAACGAACTTTATCTCCATCTGACACCTTTAAGAAAACACCAACGGTGTCCGCACACTCCTCGTCTTTCCGAATATCCTCCAGATCGAAGGATTCCCCTTCCCGAGGCCGCCATTTCCCCGTTTGCTCGGCGTATGAAATTAAAGTCTCTCGTTTCTCCTCGTCCGGAAGAGATACGAAGAGATCAATGATGTTTTGCAGGCCGGTTGGGTAAACAGATGCGTAATCCACAACTTCTACTGATCCCAACTCATCCAGTTCGCCGCAATTCATTTGTTTTTTTGGTAAATTTGTAACGGCATGGCGGTCTGCTTACGCCGGTTTAGACATTGGAGAGACCGGGACCCCCGCTCCGTAGGAGCAAGATCGTTATAGAAATCGGTTCCCAACATTGACGGTAAGCTACTTAGGAGCAGCATATCGTGGTAAGCGTCTGGAACCCGCCAACAAGATGTCGCTCCTACGGAGCCGGCGGCAATTTTTCCTGGTCTTGATCGATAAATATTTTGCTCCTCCGGAGCATAATCTCGGTCACCCAGGCCCCCAAAATTGAAGGGACGAGCAGGAGCTCGTCCCTATCGCAATAGCTATCAAACCTACTACGGTTTCTGGATCGGAACGCGGACGCTATTTCCCCATTCTGTCCACGACCCATCGTAATTCCGTACGTTCTCGAACCCCAGAAGCTTTGTCAGCACGAACCATGTATGACTCGAGCGTTCACCGATCCGGCAGTACACCACGGTGTCTTCAGAAGGAGAAAAGTTTAGGTTCTCCACGTAAATCTTTCTCAATTCTTCTACCGGCTTAAACGTGCCGTCGTCCTTAGCAGCTGTTTTCCAAGGCACGCTTTTTGCCCCTGGAATATGTCCCCCCCGCAATACTCCTTCTTGTGGGTACTCCGGCATGTGCGTGATCTCGCCTTTGAATTCCCCCGGCGACCGAACGTCAATCAATGGTTTCCCAGCCTCGCTTTGCGCTAGGGCGTCTTGTTTGAACGCACGAATTTCTTTATCATTGCGTCCCGACGGGGCAGGGTATTTCGTCGCCGGATATTGCGGTTTGTCTTTCGTCACTGGTCTGCCTTCAGCGATCCATTTATCCCGCCCACCATTGACGATGCGCAGATCTTTGTGCCCGAATAGTGAGAACACCCAGAGGGCATAACAAGCCCACCAATTGGACTTGTCTCCATAAAAGACTACGGTTGTTTCCGGGGTGATGCCGATCGATTCGGCCAGCTTGGCGAACCCTTCCGGATCGATATAATCGCGCACGGTTTGATCGTTTAAATCCCTACGCCAATCAACGTGGACAGCACCAGGAATATGACCGGTATCGTACAGCAACACGTCCTCGTTGCTTTCAATGATCCGAACCTTCGGATCAGTCAGATGTTCGGCCACCCAATCGGTACTAACCAACGACTCGGGGTGAGCATAGTTTTGAGAGCTCATAAATAATCGATACTAGCGTGGATCAATAGCAGGTCAACCAAACTATACTCCGCAAGTCGTCTAAAGAATACTCAACAAGTCGAGTAAAGTATAATTTATCACTGTTAATTTAGAGTTTTACGTTCAAAACCCGATATTGATTAAAAATATTAATCAATATCGTTGATTCCCTTTATTTATTTAGTTAAATATGCCTGCTGGGCTTGTGTTATTAAGCGCACGCACCTCTGTGTACTCCTGATGCTCATCCGATGACCTGAGTTCTAAAGCCTTATGACGACCGCAACTCATGACGACCAACTGAAGTCGGCCTCGTCCGGCCCTGCCGGATCCCGCCATAGCGAAGCGAGGCACGCTCCACACACCGACACCTCGTTCGATTGGCCTCTGGCCTACGATGCTGAAAGTCTAGTCCGCGGTTTTATCTCGGCGTTCCTGGGTAAAAACTCGACTGCCCAAGCGCTGGCTAAAGAGATGTCGGATAAAACCGGTACCGACTTTCTTGAATGGGTTGACCACATCACGTTGGGGCCTGAGCACGAGGCAGAGCTCCGAGATGCCGGGTTCATCAACGAACCCGTGCTAGCTGAAGTCGGACAAAAGGTGCTTTATCACCCGCGCGCCATGTTGCCGCGAGTCTTGCTACAAACAGCAGGCAGCCTGAACTCGGTTCCAGTAAAATTGGCGATCCGTCCGGAATCAGTTGTCGATTTTGTGGCTCGACATCAGCTGTCCGGAAAAGTCCAGGGGGCATTCGGTAATCGTCTACGCGAAGTCCTGATTGAGACCGAAAACGGGCACAGCTTTATTGCGGTTGAGCGACTGGCTTATCGGGACTTTGTCGAGCATGAGAATGTTCCTGGTTTCGCAGCCGAGGTCATCGCCGTACGCGAGTTTTGGAGGGCCCGAAAACGGGATTTTCCAAACGATGAAGACGCGGTCCTGCACGCGTTTGCCTTACAGCAGGAAGCAATCGATCGAGTCGGTGCGGATGTAGCCTGCGAACTATTTTTTGCCGAAGAACGCGCCTACTGGGAGCTCAAGAACCGGGCTGGCCGGATCCAAAAACGGAGACAGGATCTTCTCGGCCTGGGCTGGGGCAATCACGATCATCATACTTTCCGGTCTTCCCGCCGGTTTTTTGCGGACCTGGTGACCTTCCTGGAGAACTTCGGTTTTAAAAAGCGGGAACGATATTACGCGGGGGCTGAAGCCGGTTGGGGCGCCCAGATCCTGGAACACGCCATTACCGGGATCACGGTTTTTGCCGACGTGGATCTGATGCCGGAAGAGACAGAAATCGATTTCTCCTGCCAGCGATTACAAGATGCGCCGGTGCTACGGACAGTCGGACTCTGGTGTGCCTTGCACGGGGATAGTTTCCTGCAAGCGGGTATGCACCACCTAGAAGCGCGATTCGAATTCGAGAATCTCCGAGCTCAGTTGGCTGACGAAGGGATCAACACCATGAATCCGTTCTCAAACTTCGATTTCCTGAAGCAAGCCTTTACTCAAGGCGAACGATGGCAGGTGAATCCGAAACGAGTGGAGAGATTGGTAGAAAGTGGCCTCATTACCCTGGACCAGGCCACGAAGTTTTTGGAGGAAGGCGCCGTAGGGAGCCATTTGGAGAACTTACAACGCCGGGGCGGTTTCAAAGGATTCAACCAAAAATCGGTCAGTGTCATTATCGAGGCAACAGACCCGCGCGCTGTCCAGGCCAGCCATTCATGAACTGCGTGTCTGATTAAGCAAAAAAGGGAACTCTCGAACATGCGAATTGGAATTATAGGCGCAGGGAAAATTGGAGGGTCGATCGCCGCGCTATTGGAGACATGCGGGTTTTGTCACGAAGTACGGCTCGCTGATAATCGCCCTTTGGATGATCTGCAGACTTTACCAAAATCCTCGAACCATACCCTGGATGTGACGTCACGTCCGGCGCTGCAAACGTTTGTTGAATCCTGCGACGTCATCGTGAGCGCCGCGCCGTTTTATCTAAACAAGACCATCGCTTCGACCTGCGCCGATCTTGACCGGTCTTACTTCGACCTGACCGAAGACGTTGAAACCACCAATTTCGTGCGCAAGCTGAGCCAAGGCCGTCGCGGCACGTTCATGCCCCAGTGCGGCCTGGCACCCGGAGCCATTAACATTATCGCTAGCGGTCTGGCTAACTCGTTCAAACAGACCCGGACCGTGGAAATGCGGGTCGGCGCACTGCCTTTGTCCGCCAGCAACCAGATGAAGTATTACCTAAGCTGGAGCACTGCCGGACTAATCAACGAATATTGCCAGTTCGGCGAAGCGCTAATTCAAGGGCGTCGGCTTCTGACGAATCCATTGGATGGAGTCGAGCGCTTAACCATCGACGGCGTTGAATATGAAGGATTCAACACGTCCGGCGGTGTCGCCACGATGTGTGAGTCTTTCGAAGGCAAAGTTAACGAGCTCAGCTATAAAACCCTGCGTTATCCCGGTCATCGGGATCTGATGAAGTTTCTGCTCTTTGACCTGAACCTGAGCCAGAAACAGGATGTCTTAACGCAGATCTTCGACCAGGAGATCCCGCTAACCTTCAACGACGTCGTCGTCGTTTACGTCAACTCGGTAGGATCGGATGGCGGAGCACTCCTGCAAAGAAGCTTTGTGAAAAAGATCTATGCGGGGCAAGTCAGTGGACGTCCTCTGTCCGCGATCCAGCTCTCAACTGCCGCCGGATTAGTCGGTGTGCTCGAGTTGTTTGCCAACAAACAACTACCGAGTGGTTTTGTCCGCCAGGAATCTATCAGTCTAAGCCAATTTTTTGAGACCCAGTGGGGCGGCCGGGTCTACGGAGAGGCCGAAACCGTGGCTCCACGGTTCACGATCCAGACCTAATCCCGGATTCAGCCGACGCAACCAAATCATGCAGAGTAATCAGTATTCAGTATTCAGTTGGGACTCGAACCTTCCGTACTGACTACTGACACACTGATTACTGATTACTGATTACTTATACATTTGAGCACGGAAAGAATCCTCGCGACCGTTACTTAAACTGATCTATGACGCCCAACGCATACGATGTCACAACTGTCCGAGACGAGGTCTTCGCGACCCTTCGCCTGACACCAACCGAAAACGGCACCTTCTTCGGCACTTGGGCGGGCAACGGACCTCTGCTGGAAAAACGTTCTCCCATCGACGGTTCGCTACTCGGCACGGTGCGCCAGCCTTCAGAAAACGATTATCAGGCCGCTGTGCAAGCCGCTTCGCTAGCATTCGAAGTCTGGAGACTCTTGCCGGCGCCTAAACGCGGGGAAGTTGTCCGCCGGATAGGCGACCGGCTCCGAGCGGTTAAATCGAGCTTAGGGAAGTTGGTCACTCTCGAAGCGGGAAAAATCGTAGCTGAGGGCGAAGGCGAAGTGCAGGAAATGATCGATATCTGCGACTTCGCAAACGGTCTTTCCCGTCAGCTCTACGGATTAACCATCGCGTCCGAGCGCCCGCAACATCGCATGTTTGAACAATGGCACCCGCTCGGCATTGTCGGTGTAATCAGCGCTTTTAATTTCCCGGTGGCGGTCTGGTCATGGAACGCCATGGTTGCGGCGGTAACCGGCAATGCAGTTCTTTGGAAGCCATCGGAGAAAACTCCTTTTACTGCCATCGCTTGCACAAAGATCGCAGCCGAAGTCTGTGAGCAAGCCGAGGTAGACCCCGCGGTTTTCAGTTTGGTTTGCGGCGATCGGCAAATCGGCGAGTGGATGGCCGCCGATCGCCGGATCCCACTGGTTTCCGCAACCGGTTCAACCCGGATGGGGCGGCAGGTGGCCCAGGCCGTGGCGGCGCGTTTGGGCAAGAGCTTACTCGAACTCGGCGGCAACAACGCCATCATTGTGACCCCAAGCGCCGACCTGCGCCTGGTTCAACGGGCAGTTTTGTTCGGCGCAGTCGGAACTGCCGGGCAACGCTGCACCACGACCCGTAGATTGATTGTCCACCGGTCGATTCTCGATGAGGTGGTCCAGACGTTAATCGCCGCCTATCGACAGGTAAGGATCGGCAACCCGCTCGACCCTAACACCTTGATGGGCCCTTTGATTGACCGGGCAGCGGTTGACGGAATGGAGAATTCGATCCAACGAGCAAAAGCCGCCGGCGCCAGTGTTTTGATTGGCGGTAACCGGCTACCCGCAGCTGACTATCCTGGCGGGTTCTATGTTGAACCTACCATCGTAAGCGCGGAACCGCAGTGGCATGTGGTCCAAGAAGAGACCTTCGCTCCAATTCTCTATGTTTTAGCTTATGAGAGCCTCGAGGAAGCCATCGCCATACACAATTCTGTCCCTCAAGGTCTCGCTTCAGCCATTTTCTCTAACGACATTCGAGAAACGGAGACTTTCCTTTCTTCCATCGGCAGCGATTGCGGAATCGCCAACGTCAACATCGGCACTAGCGGCGCGGAGATCGGCGGCGCATTCGGCGGTGAAAAGGACACGGGTGGCGGACGAGAAAGCGGCAGCGATTCTTGGAAAGCGTATATGCGACGCCAGACCGTGACGATCAATTATTCGCCCGACTTACCATTGGCCCAGGGTATTCGCTTCGAGTAGGCGCCCGGCCGCAGGATTTGCACGGCAAGATCACGAAGGTCACAAAGATGTAAGGCTGGCAGGGCGAAAAACTCGGCGCCTCTTGATGCTTAATTCAGGCTGGACGAAGCCGCGCCGGTTTTGAGCCATGCTTTGCGTGTAGCAACTAACCGAACGGCTCAAAATCGGCGCGATTTTTCCCATTCCGAATTCAGAATCATGGGCACGCCGAGTTTTTCGCCCTACCGATATTCACGTCTTGGCTGCGTGTCCTACCTATTACCTATCACTTTTCACTTATTCGTCCCCGCCGCCCGCTGCTCCGCGCCCTCTTTCGACAACAGAACTGTCTTCTCTATCCAAGCGAGATAGTCTTCCAAAACCCGAGCTCGCTCCTCTTCATTGTGCAACTCGTGCAACAATCCGTCGTAAATCAAGAGTTCCTTAGCAGGCGCCTCGAGCCGTTGGTAAAATTCAGTTGAAGCTTCTACCGACGTAACGGGGTCAGGTCGCCCTTGGGCTATTAGTACCGGAGCGTTGGCCCGCGGATTGGCTAACAATCGGCGGGCTTCGGCAATGATCTCGAAGAAGGTGCGCGCAGTGATGAATCCATGGTTGAAATCCAAGTCGACCAGAGAATCGAGATGAGCTTCATCGCTTGAGTTTTGGCTCCGCTGGATTCCAGTCGGGAAGCGGCATTTGGGATATACTATGTTCACAAGCGAAGCGAGCCCAATTAACCAGGCAACTGGCGGCTTGGTTAACGCCAGCCAAGGACCGCTAGCCAGGTAACCAGCAATATTCGGCTCATCTCTGGCCGCTAAAGCGAGCGCTAACTGCCCACCGAAACTGTGACCTAACACGAACAGAGGAAAAGCCTTAACCAGGTGGATTCCGGCCCGCAGGTCTTCCAGAAATTGATCATAACGGTCCACATAGCCCGGTGTTCCCCCGCTTCGCCCCTGGCCCCGCACATCGAGTCCGATTACATTGAAACCCGCCTTTTGAAAAAAATCACCGACGTGCACATAGCGGCCAGTGTGTTCCCCCAATCCTGGAACCATGAGAATCGTTCCTTTAGCCGGACTCTGTGTTTCCCATTCTCGGCAGAAGAGTTTGGTTCCATCGCGGCTCAGAACATTCCGCCAAGTTGAATGATCAGGTAATTTAAATGATTCCATCGACTTTCTGTGGCTATGAGCCAAACATCATCTCGTGTCCCGTCCCATAGATAACCTAGCTGTCGTCCGGCCGCTGCCGGATCATTTGGCCGATTTTCAACGCGCGAACGACGAGCATATCTAAATTGATACGTAAGGAGTGAGCAACGCGGAAAATCAGCCAAAAGGCCACGGCCCGGAGGGTTGCGATGAAAATCGGCCGGCGGCGGTCCGGCCATGGCCGGGGGATCGGTTACGTATCAATCAAGATATGCGCCCTCCTCACGTCCGGCAGCGGACGGACCGGCGACCCGTTTTGATCGCAATGAAAGCCAGGTTATCTATGGGACGGGACACTAAGCAATCATGCGTCTAAATAGCATTTTCGATTTTCTACCGGCAGGCAGCACCTTGGCCGATTCTAAAGATCGCTTGATTAGCACGCGGATAAAGCAGGAACTCAATACTCAGTTCGCGCGCTACGGCCAAGTCCTGGAGGTAAAGTTGAATACTCGCGAGCGATGCGCCGAGCTTTCTTTGAGCCTCAAAGGCGAGCCGGACCCAATCAGCGTCAATATCAATAAATACGCAGTGATAAAAGAGAACGGTCAACTTTGGCTGACCATCGATAGCAAAACCATCGAAGCTTCAAGAGAATGGCTCACTCTGGTGTTACAAGATCAAGCCGGATTCCAACGGTTGCCGATCCCGCAAAAATACGCGTGGTTGGTGACGTTTTTGGGTTGAGCGCGAGGCGCATCAAGCGCTTTGTTCTCGTTCTCAAAAAGGGTGGCGGGTTGATAGGGCGTATTTGTTCCTAACGCCTGGAGGGGAGCCGCTTTGGCCCGTGCCAGGCGACCTCGCGCTTTTCGTCTCGATGCGCGTCCCGCCGAAACGTGTAAGAAGCAGGCGGCTCCCGCGAACGTCTCACCGGTTTGCAGCTATACGACCGGGCGTCAACGGATCTGCGCCATGGGTAAATGGATCACGCTGGGTAATTCGCGGGAGCCGCCTGTTTTCGGACGTTTCGGCGGGACTAACGTTGAGACGACATTCGCGAGGGCGGCGGGATGCGCGCCAAAGCGGCTCCCCTCCAGGCGGTGGGTAGTTGCGCATCATATCAACGTGCCATCGCTTGCGAGGACGAGGACGAGGACAGCGACTCGACTGAGCTCGCCGAAGTCCTGCCCGACGAAGCCTTACTTTCTGTGCTCGGCAGCTTTGTATCGGAGCGAAGTCGGGAGAACGAAGGCTTTAGCCCCCTACCCCCGGCGCGAACGGAAGGTCAGCTCAGAAATCCCGGACTTATCTATCTCTCCCAGACCGAGCTCAATCATTCTGTCGTATTGATGTTTAGACGCCTCGAGCAGCGGCAGATTCAGCCCCTGTTCCTTAGCCAAAGCCAAAGCAATACCGCTATCCTTGGCTGCATGCGCCGCAGAAAAGAAGGTGCTGTGCTCACGATCCAACATGTCCGGTCCATCCGTTTCCAGAACCCGCGAATTGGCCCCAGTTTGCGAGAAAACCTCGGTAACGATTTTAAGATCTAAGCCCAAAGCATCGGCTAAACCCAGCCCCTCGGCTAAACCGGCCGTGTTGATGTTCATCACCATATTAACGAGGGCTTTCAACTCGGCAGCTTTTCCGGGCCCGCCCACATATTTCATCTTCACGCTCAAATCTTTTAACAATTGCTCGGATTCTTCGATGACCGCGATATCACCTGCCAACATGAAGAAGAGCTTACCTTCCCTAGCATGAGTCACGCTGGATGCCATCGGGGCTTCGATCACCTTGGCGCCGCCTTCAACACCTTTCTTAGCCACCTCAACATGAACCGAGGGACTAATCGTGGCGCAATTCACAAACAAACGGCCGGCCGCATGCGCAAAAAGATTGTCCTCACCGAAATAAATCTGCCGCATCGCAGCATCGTCGGTGACCACGGTGAACACAGCGTCGGACAGTTCGCTGACTCTCGACACCTTGCTAACAGCGTCACAGCCAAGCTCCTTGCCCAGCTCAACCGCAATCTCTTGATGCGAGTCGAATACTGCTACCACCGGATATCCAACCTCTCTTAAGCGTCGAGCCATGTTCGCTCCCATGCGGCCAACGCCTACGAACCCGATCTTCGTAGATTTCATGGGTCAGAATAACCTCGAAATCCGGTTTTTCGAGAATTCAGGCCATCAGGCACTTCGTACTCCCGACTTCGCCCTGATACAGAACTGCCCAGGGCAGAAAGCAAGGCTTCGTCGGGCAGGACTTCGGCGAGCTTAGTCGAGTCGCTGTCCTCGTCGTCCTTTCGACTTCGCCAACGTCCCGGTTGTGGAGCGTGCCTCGCTTCCGCCGCCGCTTCGCTATGGCGCGACGGGTGCGAGGCCGATTTGAGCACAAAGCGAAAGCTACGGCGGACAAGCTGTCATCGAATCCGGTCGAGCGGAGCGCTGGAATATTGGAGTGTTGAGGGTCCGAATTGCGCTCGCGCGGGCAGCACCCGGAGATGCTCACTGAGCGGTGGGCGTGGCAGATGCAGCCGGACTGCCGGAAGGCGCCGCCTGAGCGCCCGAAACATTTTGAACGCCGACACCGTGCTGATAGACCAAATGCCCTCCCAGTTGGGCGGCTCGCAAGACAATGAAACAAGCCACCAGTGCAGCCAGAGTGGTTAAGACCGCAAATAACCTCCGGCCGGCCCCAAATCGATGTAAGCCAAGCGCGATCAAGGAGAGCACCGCCGCCACAATCAACGCGGTACGCCCATTTTCTCCCCACTCGGAATGTTCCTGCACGAGCT
The DNA here is from genome assembly GCA_019236675.1 of Verrucomicrobiota bacterium. Lineage (GTDB taxonomy): Bacteria > Verrucomicrobiota > Verrucomicrobiia > Chthoniobacterales > JAFAMB01 > JAFAVN01. Next base: position 3,790 of record JAFAIO010000188.1, on the reverse strand, counting down.
TTTGTTGGTCCTGACTAAGTGCTTCGATCAGCGGATCCTGGGCGTCCCCGGTCACCACGGCAAACTGCGCTCCAAGGGCAGCGAGCACCAGAATGATTGTCGTATAAAGCGGCAGCCATAGACGACGCGTGATAATCGATATTAAGGCAAACAGGGTTCCTAAGAGCGTTAGAACGATCGGCAAATGAACAATGAAAGGATGAAGAGGGTTTGGGAGTTCAAACATGGTGGCGTCTCCTTAGCTTCCTTTTTGTTTATCAGCTTCACGGTTCTGGCAAACAAGATTTGCCGCTCGCGTTGAACTGCTTGACGTAGCAAAACGCCCGACTTCGCCCCGTCGTCTGAAACTCCGGGAGGCTACTTCGGGCAAACTTCGCCCAAGGATTTTTTGGTGTAGCTGCGAAGTCTGGCCTGCCAGACGTAGCCTCCAGGAGCCTAAGGCGACGGGGAGAAGTCTGGAGCCTAGGGGATTCGAACCCCTGACCTCCTCAATGCCATTGAGGCGCTCTACCAACTGAGCTAAGACCCCGTTACTTGGAGAACGAAAATGGTAGCGCACTTTTGACAGAAAAAAAGTCGATTTCTTTTCTGTTTCTTTGGGCAAGCATCCCAGGCAATCTGTGAGCATTGAGTACACCGCCGCAGCCGCCCGCACTACCTACCCCACCCGCACCGCCGCCACCACGCAATAGGCGAGCAGCCTGTCTGGGCTGCTCCGTGGCCCTCTCGATCGCAGCGGTTGTTGCCGTCATTCTTGTCGTAATCACTGCCCAACAAATCTCGAACGCGGTGCGTACCAACGAAGGTCACAACTCGGTAATCGGCTCGCCTTATATCGGAGATTGGCAGGAGGCGAACAACTCGGCCAACTTCATTAAGATACTGCCAAACGGGTCAGCCAGTTGCCAGATCGTGAACGGGAGCACTCATTATACGGTTACCGCGGGCCAGGCCACGTTCGATAAGCAAACCAAGCGCCTGGCTATCAAATTTTTCTTCGTCGGTCCAAGCTGGCACGTGGATGAAGCGCCGCATCAGACCGCGGACGGAGTCGTCATGAAACTGGATGGCCAGACCTTTCTAAAACTCCGCACCTATTCGTCTCCGTCCGGCAGCGGATCACCGGGTGTGTCGATTTAGTGAAGAACAGGAATAGCCGCGAAAAGGCGCAAAAAGCGCAAAGAAAATAAGATGACCCATCACCCAGCAACTGGAGGGGAGCCGCTTTTTCGTACGGCAGTTATGTAGGTATCTAGCAGGCGGCTCCCGGGAACGTCTCAGAGTGTTGTTCGCTCAAGGGTCTTGAGATCTATTTCGCTTTTACCGAAACGTCGAGATGAATCGGCGCACGCGGAAAAGTTCCCGGGAGCCGCTTGCTGCCGACCTACAGAGCTGCCGGGTGCCAAAGCGGCTCCCCCCCAAGCGCGCGAACATGGATTGCTTCATTCTCTTTTGCGGTTTTTCGCAGCTATTCCTTCTTCCCGCTATTCCCTTTCGCCTGGCAATCACTCCCGCTACAGTGACCAACTGTGGCCGAACGTTCAGGTATTCTTGCTGCCGGGAATTGGATCGTTGATCACGTGAAGGTCATTGACCTGTGGCCCAGCCAAGACGCGTTGGCCATCATTCAGAACGAGACTCACGGCAACGGCGGATCTCCTTTTAATGTCCTGATCGACCTTTCGAGACTCGGCGCGGATTTCCCGTTACAAGGAGCGGGTATGATCGGTACGGATTCAGCCGGAGACTGGATCTTGGATGTCTGCGGGCAAAACCGGATCGATGTCTCTTCGATCCATCGGACGGATGCAGCTCCGACTTCTTACACCGACGTGATGACTGTCGCCTCGACCGGGCGCAGAACTTTTTTTCATCAACGGGGTGCTAACGCGCTCCTGAAAGGCAGCGACGTCCAACTCGAATCGTCATCAGCAAAGCTATTCCATCTTGGTTACCTGCTGTTGCTCGATAGCTTGGACGAGGCTTGTCCAACTTTCGGAACGAAATCCGCCGAACTGTTCCATCACGCATCAGAGCTCGGTTTTGTCACATCCGCCGATGTCGTCAGCGAAGAGAGTGATCGCTATCGCCAGGTGGTATTACCCGCTCTCCGCCATCTTGATCTGTTGTTCATGAACGAGTTCGAAGCCAGCCACATGATCGATTCCAAGATTCGAGTCGGCGACACAATCGATCGAGGCGCATTAATCTCGGCGGCTGAGACCTTAGTTAAAGCCGGTGTCCGCCAATGGGTCATGATCCATTTCCCGGAAGGTATCTTAGCCATGTCCTCCGGCGGCAAGACGCTTTATCAACCGAGTCTGAAACTGCCAGCAGGTAGAATCAAAGGTGCTACCGGCGCCGGCGATGCTGTTACTGCCGGCGTGCTCTACGGTTATTTAGAAGGGTTACCAATGGAGACCTGCCTGGCTTACGGCGTATGCGCCGCGGCCGCCTGCATGCTGCACCCGAGCGCCTCAGATGGACTGCTTCCGCTGCCGAGGTGTCTAGAGTTCGTTAACGAGCTATCGTTTCGTGCGCAACTCTTCTAATACGTACCGTGGAGCGCTGCCTCGCTTGCGAGGCCGATGCGGCCGGCACCCATGGAGCCCTTCGCCGCGGACGAGCAGGAGCTCGTCCCTACCGTCGCTAATGCCCGAACACCAGGGTCTGGAAAATGGAAGGCGAAGCTGGCCTGGTTCCGCCGTTGCTCGCCGCGAACCTAGAAACGGCGTTGCGAGCATAGAACGGCCTGGCCGGTATGCCCGCATAAGTCGGCATCGTGTAACTGCCTATATCGACTACCATCTTTCCAGGCACCGGCTTCAGAACTCGATGCTGCATGACGAATGTCGACGGATCCTCATAGTTAGCCATGCTCCGCGTCGCCGCAGTATGAACGACCCCAATACTGGTGTTGCGATGAATCTCAAAGTGAAGATGCGGAGGGTAGAGTCCGTGCGCGTTCCCAACCAAACCGATATCCTGCCCTCGACTGACAGGCTGACCTTCGGCCACAAAAATTTTATCCAGATGCGCGTACAAAGAATCAGCGTACTTAAGCTGGCCGCCTTCGTAAAAGGCGTGACGAATCACGATCACATTGCCCCACGAACGTTTGAAATCTCTGGCTAAACTAACCACACCGTTTCCGACCGCCGATACCGGTGCTCGGTAGATCGCTCCAGGTCCGGCTGCGCTCACCCAATCTTCGCCTAAGTGACCGTGAACATTAAACCCGCGCGACATCCGGCAACCGTCTGCATTCGGGGCCCCAACTGGAAAGTCGAACCGATCCGCAATTGACGTAGAAACCATGGAGGGATCAGCAATGGCAACCGTCGAGAACGTTAGTAGGGAGGAAGCAAGTCCGATAACGAGCAGTAACCGGGACATGCGGCTTGCTTTTAGACGGGAATTAGTACGTTGGCAAGGCAAAAATGCAGATTTTGGACAACTCGTTCATAATTGAGAACAAGGAATTGTTTGCGGATCGGCTCTAGCACTTGATTTAGTCGTTTCGGTATTTTTTCAGAGAATGAAATTATTTTTTTCGGAGGCGATGCCGTCACTCAAAAGGCGCGTGCAATTGTGCTCCAGATGGGACCTATGAGACTTATGGGACTCATGTGTTTGCTCGGCATCTCATTAGTCCCATGTGTCCCATAAAGCGCGTCGCGCCGTAGGACTTCGGCGAGCTCAGTCGAGTCGCTTTGCGAAGGCGGACCCATCCGTGCCACGACTGCACGCGCACATAGTAGCCCGCAGCTTCGCCGCTAAAACGCGTCTT
>JAFAIO010000116.1 GCA_019236675.1 Verrucomicrobiota bacterium | reverse complement strand
GCTCAAGGGCGTCTACAAATTGGCCCTGGGCGGCACCGCAGTCGGCACGGGCATCAACTCAGCACCCGGTTTTGCTGAAGCTGCCGCAGCCGAGATCGCGCAGCTAACCGGACTGCCGTTCGTCACTGCGCCGAACAAGTTCACCGTGCAGGGGGCTCACGATGCTCTCGTCCAACTCTCCGGCGCGCTCCGCACGCTGGCGGTCTCTCTCTACAAATTGGGGAATGACATCCGGCTGATGTCCTGCGGCCCACGGGCTGGTTTCGCCGAGCTGCTGATTCCGGAGAACGAGCCGGGCTCATCCATCATGCCGGGCAAGGTCAACCCGACCCAAGCCGAGGCCCTGACTATGGTTGCGGTACAGGTAATGGCCAACGATGTGGCCGTGGGTTTTGGCGGCGCGGGCGGGTATCTGGAGATGAATGTTTATAAACCGCTGGTCATCTTCAATATTACTCACTCCATCACGATCACGACGGATGGTTGCACGAACTTCCGCAAGTTCCTGGTTGAAGGCACGAAGCCAAATCTCAAGAAGATCCAGGAATATGTAGATCGTTCGCTGATGTTGGTGACCGCGCTTGCACCCGTTATCGGTTACGATAAAGCCTCTCAGATTGCGCACTATGCCATGGACCATGATCTGACGCTGAAGCAGGCAGCACTTAAGCTTGGTTTCGTGACCGAAGAGGAGTTCGACCGAGTCGTCGATCCTGCGAAGATGGTGAAACCTTACGTTGCCACTAGCAAATGATGGTGCGTTGAGATGTCATGAGGATGAGCCGGTGCGGCCAGCATCCGGCTTTGGGTAAGGACTGCCGGTTAGCAGTTAGGAGTTTGCGGTTAAAAGCACCGCACCTGAAGCCGGAGGCGATCGAAGATTTCATCGTCAGGTTCGGACTGATAAGGCCACTCTGAAACAGCAGGAGCAAAACCTCGCGCGACAAACGGAGCTCTATCGAACTCGAGTTAATACGGCGCAGCATTTTCAGAACGCTCAGGACGCGTTTACACCGGCGGATGCCGAGCTAGCTTCCGACCGAAGCACGTTTGCAACTAACGAAATTGAATCTTGTATATACCAAGGTGCTCGCTCCGGTGCCCGGGCAAGATTGGACCTCGCGAACCAGCAGATGTGTGATCGCGCTGTAGTGGCGGACCAAAATCTGGCAGCATCATTGCGCGTCCTCGATCTCCTCGATCGCTATCATGCCATTGGAGAGTCATTATCGGAGTGCGCTAGACTCGTGAAGACGCTAGAGATCGAGCGGTATTGGGGGGACTATTTTCTGTAGCGGCATGCTCAGAAAGCGAATTCATCTTCTTTTGCTCAACCGAAACTGCGTAAAGTGCCGGTGGCAGAATGCAAATCGATCCGACACTCGTTTCTCGCCTTCGGTCGCTTCTGAACGAGGATGAAGCCATCGGCTTGTTGCAACGCTTCATTGGTATACCGAGTGTCACTGGCGCTGAGGCCACCTTCGCGCAGCTCCTTGCGGATGAACTCCGTTCGCTTGGCACAGAGCAGGTGACGCTCGTCGACTTCGCCCCGGACCGGCCGAATGTGCGGGGTCTTTTGCGTGGGCAACAAACGGGCGCCGGCCCCTGCCTGTTAATCATCGGTCATACCGACACGGTACACGTCCGCGGTTGGTCCGAGCACTGGGCCGGAACAGAGCGGGAGAACCCTTTCTCAGCACCCATCGTAGACGGCGCGGTCTGGGGACGCGGGGCGGGTGACCTGAAAGCGGGAATCGCGACGACGCTCGCAGCCGTAAGACTGCTGGCTACCGCCGGTCTAACGCCGCCTGCTGACCTTCTCTTCGGCTTTGTCGGAGATGAGGAAAGCGGCGAGCCAGGCACCGGCGTCAGCGCGGGAATCAAGTTGTTTATCGCAGAAATCGAAGCGGAGAAGGTAGTAAAACCCGATTTCGCCGTTTACCTCGAACCGACCCAGCTGAACATTTATGCTGCGCAGATGGGATTTGTGATCTGCGAGATCAGCGTCATTGGCCGTTCGGCGTATTTTGGCATACCCGAGCTTGGTGTGGATGCGCTCAAGGCCGCGCACGCGGTATTGTCGGCGGTTTGGGCGCATTCTGCCGCCTTGGAACGCCGAAAACCGCACGCGCTGGTTGGTCGACCGTTTGTTCTCGCAACGGGACTCGAGAGTGGCGGTTATATTGCGATACCGGGAGAAAGCCGCATCAATCTGATCTTAAAGACGCTACCGGGCGAAAATCTGGACGACGCGGTAGAAGCCCTTGAGGCCGCAGTCAGAAACGCGCCTCTTGCTGACGGGATTGCCATTTCTTTCGCCTATCCTGCTGGCAGGGACCATCGATTCGGTGGTACGCCAACCGAGGTCTCGCGGGACTTGGGCCCGATCTGTCTGCTTGCACAAGCAGTGCAGGCGGTGCGTGCGGATCGCGGACAAATCGAAGGAGCGCCTTATTGGTCGGAGGCACCATTCCTCGTCAATCGCCTCGGAGTTCCCACTGTCTATTGGGCCCCGGGCGACATCGGCAACTGCCACACTCTGGAAGAACGGGTGCTCGTCAAGGATTACCTCAACGGTATAATTGCCTTTGCCGCCTTCATTGCAGCCTTTGACGGGAGTAAGGCAATAAATTTTGCAGCTACTTCACGGCACAGTTAGACGAAAGGAACTAATGTTAACCCAGCACCATTTTTTGGCGGCGACGCTGTTTGGCATCGCTGTGTTGGGTAGTTTAAGCTTGGCTACGGCCCAGACGGTTGGTCCTAACGGTGAGGCTGCAACCCCGTCCAGCGCACTCACACTGACCGATGCAGAGGTGGCAAAGCTAAAGGAAGGCAAGTACTCTGCCGCGCTTGTCTGGCACACCTCTTCGGATTTCATCTCTGCTGTCACGGCCGGCGCTACCCACGAGTTCGATCGGGATGGGATCAAAGTTGTAGCAACCACCGATGCCGGGTTCGATTCGGCACGCCAGCTCAACGATGTCGAGACGGTCATGGCGAAGTCGCCGAGTGTGATCCTTGCCTTACCTCTGGATCCGATTGGTTCGGCCAAGGCTTTTCAAGCCGCCAAAGAAAAGGGGGTTGAGCTCGTCTTCCTGTCCAATGTTCCTGCGGGCTACAAGCAGGGAGCGGACTATGTGTCGGTGGTGACTGATGACCTGTTCCAGATGGGGAAACAAGCGGCCGATGCGCTTGCAAAATCGCTGCTCAACAAAGGCCAGGTTGCCTGGATTTTCCATGACGCGCAATACTATGTCACTAACCAGCGTGACAACGCGTTCAAGAAGACAATCGAGACCGATTACAAGAACATATCGATCGTAACCAGCCAGGGGATCGCCGATCCGGCGCGCGCCGAAGAGGTCGCCCATGCGCTATTGACCAAGCATCCTAACTTGGACGGTATCTACGTTACTTGGGCAGAACCTGCAGAGGGCGTTTTGGCGGCGTTGCGTTCGGCGGGTAACACCAAGACAAAAATTGTCACGCTAGACCTTTCTGAGCCTATCGCTCTCGACTTAGCTCGGGGAGGTAATGTAACCGCCATTGTTGCTGACAAAGCTTTCGAACTCGGCCGGGCTATGGCGGTCGCCGCAGGTTACGGCCTCCTCCGCAAAAAGGCCCCGGCTTTTGCAGTCGCCCCTGCTATAACGATCAGCAGACAAAATCTCGCCGAGGGCTATCGAGCATCGCTCAACCGCGAGCCACCATCGTCCGTGCTCGGCGCTCTTCAAGCAGGTCCGTCGCCATCGGGAGGGCACTGATGTCCGTTGACTGTTTTTCCTCCGCCGCGGCGGATCCTTACGTATCAATCTAGATATGCTCGTCGTTAGTGCCAGTGGGGCTCGCACCGCCTTGAAAAACAGCCAACTGATCCGGCCATGGCCGGACGAAATCCACGTTATTTATGGGACAGGACACTAGGTTCCGTCGCATTCCGGTTCTCGGCCAAGACGAGCCGGGTACCTACATTGTTTATGTTGGATTCCTCCTGATCTTTGCTGTGTTCGCCGTCCTATTAAGGGACGAGGGTTTTCTCACCGCTTCGAACCTTTTCAACATCGTAAAGGAAACCACACCCGTGACGGTCATGGCCATTGGTATGGTGTTTGTGCTGTCGGCGGGCGAAATCGACCTTTCGATCGGTTCTGTGGTAGCGATCGCAGCGCTGCTGGCGGCCGTAGTGATGCGGACCCACAACTGGATGCTTGGTGTCGCTGTCGCCCTAGGTGCGGGCGTTACGATCGGTCTCATTAATGGTGTTCTCGTCGCCTACGCACGGCTGCCATCTTTTCTGGTGACGCTGGCGACAATGGGCCTCCTGGCGGGCGTTGCCCGTTGGATTACCAATCTCCAATCGGTACCGGTGATCGATCCCACCTTCACAAATCTCTTCGGGTCCGGCTCGCTGTTCGGGATCCCGTCACTGGTCATATGGACGGTTCTGGCAGTCTCTCTCGGGCATTACGTCTATCGCGATACGCCGTTTGGTGCCCGTGTGCTCGCGACCGGCGACAACTCGCAAGCGGCAAGCGCTGCCGGGATTAAGGTCGACAGGCTGCGACTCAAAGTTTTAGTTCTTGGCTCGACCTGCGCGGCTCTCGCCGGCTTGCTCTATCTGGGGCGAATTCAAAGCGCGCGATACACCCTTGGTGAGACAGACCTTCTTACGGTCATCGCCGCCGCGGTTGTCGGTGGCACCCGGCTCGACGGTGGCACTGGCACGGTTCTGGGCGCGTTGATCGGTTCGTTGTTAATGGGGATGTTGAACAATGGCCTGATTTTGATGGGCCTGGCCGTATCAGAACAGATGATCGTTCGCGGCCTTATTATCCTCGTTGCTATCGTTTTGACGCTGCGCGAACCACGCCGAGCGCCATGAATACGGCACCCGCATTAAGTCTCCGTAACATCTACAAATCGTTTGGCGGTATCGTCGCGGTTGAGGACCTCAGTCTCGATGTAAAACGAGGTGAAATCGTTGCCTTGGTTGGTGACAACGGCGCCGGAAAGTCAACCGTAGTGAAGATCATTACGGGCATGTACCAACCGAGTTCAGGCGAGATTCGGCTGGCTGGCGAACCGGTCCATTTCATTGACGCCAGCCAATCACAATCCAAAGGGGTACAGGTGGTCTACCAGGATCTTGCGCTGGCCGAAAGCCAGCCGGTCTACATGAACCTGTTTTTAGGCCGGGAGAAAACGAAAGGATGGTTCGGTAAGCTCGACCGAACTGGAATGATCGCAGAGACCGAAGAGCTGATGCGCGAACTTAATGTCCGCATTCCGTCGCCCAAATCGACCATTCGCAAGCTGTCTGGCGGTCAACGACAGGCTGTGGCAATTGCCCGCGCGACTCATTGGGCCACGAACCTGGTTCTGATGGACGAACCGACCGCGGCTCTTGGCGTGACTGAAACCTCGAAAGCAGAGGATATCATCTCCGGGCTTAAAGCGCGGGATCTGGCCATCCTCATCGTCAGCCACAGTCTCGATCAGGTATTCCGCCTATCGGATCAGATCTGTGTGCTCAGACGTGGCAAGCAGATCGGCGTGCGGCAAACCAAGCAAACCGACAAGAACGAGATCGTCTCGATGATCACAGGATTGCACGCGTCGAGCCGGTAGCCCGTTTTCCCATCGTCGTAACAGCAATCCGAGTGATCAGCAAGCATCCTGGTTAAGTCTCTGATTTGCAGCGCTGTGCATTGACGAAAAAATGGATATTGTGGGCAACTGGGATCCCCTGTGATCGAGCTATCCAGATATGCCCTCGAAGCACTGCGGAAGGATGAAGAGTTTGTCCTTTATCGCGGCCGAAGTCAGGACGGCGCGTCCTTTGGCTCCGATCGGGACGTAGTGTCTCCGTATGGCTTTGATCCGGCGCCCGCGGGACTTAGCCGAATTCTCCTAGTTGCGCCGGTGTTAGACTATCCCCGGCCGGAAAGTCTGAAACTGCTGGAGCACGGATATTCTTTTAAAGAAGAGCTGGACCGGGCGTGGGCAGCCAGACCAATTGCAATGGCGCGCCACTGGAACCGTACGGTGCTGGTGATGGACGACCCCGGCGGTATCACGCTGGATCAATTTCTTGGCAAAGCATTGGACATCGCGCTTTCGTTGCGCCTAGCAATTAGCCTGTCAAATGCTATCGGTCGCTTGCATCAGCGGGGCATCGTGCACAAGGACATCAAGCCGGCTCACATTCTGGCGGATACCGATGCTGGCCAATGTTGGCTAAGAGGATTTGGTGTCGCTTCGCGGTTGAAACGTGAACGCCAGGCTCCCGAATCTCCTGAATTCATCGAGGGCACACTGGCCTACATGGCGCCCGAGCAGACCGGACGAATGAACCGTTCCATTGACTCCAGGAGTGACCTCTACTCGTTCGGTGTCACGCTTTACGAAATAGTGACAGGGAGCCTTCCTTTCACGGCTTCCGATCCGATGGAGTGGGTACACTGCCATATTGCCAAGCAGCCGATACCACCCAAAGAGCGCTTGAGTAGCGTCCCGGCGCCCCTGGCAGCCATCATTATGAAGCTGCTGTCCAAGACCGCGGAAGAGCGGTACCAGACAGCAGCGGGTGTCGAAAGTGATCTACAACGGTGCCTCAAGGAATGGGAGGGATCGTCCGGCAGCCGCCGGATCCGCCGTCGCCAGTCTGAAGGGGAAATAGCATCCTTCACTGAGGCTACGTCGGATCCGGCCTCGGCCGGACGCGCCCTCCCCGGTGTCGATGACACTGCGGAGCCCATCGCTCCGTTCCCGCTCGGCCAACATGACACACCCGACCAGCTATTGATTCCCGAGAAACTCTATGGGCGAACGCGCGAAATCGATAATTTGCTTACCTCCTTTGAACACGTCTCGGCTAATGGCACGCCGGAGTTGGTGCTGGTTTCCGGATATTCTGGGATCGGCAAGTCTTCAATCGTCAACGAGCTGCATAAAGTGCTGGTTCTGCGACACGGTCTTTTTGCATCGGGCAAATTCGACCAGTACAAGCGTGACATTCCCTATGCAACGCTAGCCGAAGCCTTTCAAAACGTTGTCCGTCAGCTCCTGAGCAAGAGCGAAGTTGAGCTGAATGAATGGCGCGAAGCCTTTGCGGAGGCATTGGGTCCGAACGGGCAGTTGATGGTGGATCTGGTTCCCCAATTGAAGCTTGTCATTGGAGAACAGGCGCCGCTTCTGGATCTACCTCCCCAGGATACTCAACGTCGCTTCCAACTGGTGTTCCAGCGATTTATCGGCGTATTGGCACGGCCGGAACACCCGCTAGTTCTTTTTCTCGATGATTTGCAATGGGTAGATGCGGCAACCCTCGGTTTACTCGCAGATCTGTTGACTTCCGAGTTCCCTCACCAGTCGATTGAATCTGAAAATCCCGAACTTGTCGGGCGCGCCGTGGTCTGCGAAGACAGCTTGGATGTTACAGAGCAGACGCCACGTCGGACTTTGCAGCCCGATGTTCGGCACCTAATGTTGATCGGCGCCTATCGAGACAACGAAGTGAGTTCGGCACATCCGCTGATGCGTAAGCTCGAAGCGATCCGCAGTTCTGGAGCGGTTGTGCGCGAAATGATGCTCGCGCCTCTGACCGCA